>CACZSZ010000258.1 GCA_902783945.1 uncultured Lachnospiraceae bacterium | reverse complement strand
TATTCGGCCATTCGCGGCACGGCGGCATAATACTCGATCCGGGTGTGATGCAGTTTTTCGTATTTTCGGATCGCCTGTTTTGCCTCGAAAAGCCGGGGCCGGCCTGGTACGCCGATGGCCTTCAATGCCGGCGACACGGCCAGACATATTGTCTGATCGGAGCGGGAGGGATCCGTTACCAGAAGATTTGCTTTCAACGGATCGACCCCGCGGGCCACACATTCTACAGAGGCGTAGAACGATTTCATGTCGATGGCTATGTAAGCGCGGGAGGACATAGCAGACCGTGAGTTTTCTGGAACTGCAGGATCTCGTCACGGCGGAGTTCCTGCAGAGCATCACACTCTGTGCTGTCCGGGTAATCCGAAGAGGAGACGGTGCCGAGAATTTTTCCGATGATCTGCACGCGGTCTTCCGGGGAGGTCAGCGTGAACGGGTAATCTTTGTTCAGGGAATACACTCCGTCTTCCCCGAGACGCTTTATATGAATGCCGGCGACGGAAGAGCAGAGAACGTCTTCTCCCGGTGCGGCGCTGTTCGTATAGTGTACATAGACGAGATCACCGTCGTGATACACCGGCAGCATACTGTGCCCCTTTACGCGGATCATGCCGTCTGCCTGTTCGTTCCGGTCGCTGGAAAAAACAAAGCGGAAGTCTTCCACGGGAATATCGCTGAAATCATATCCGTCGCCTGCGGCGGCCGCAGTGGAAATAAAATCGATCATACGGACGTTTTCCTGCAGATATCTGTCTTTTTCGGCAGCTTCCTCGTTCAGTATATCCCGGACTATGTGACCGACGACACGCCGGCCGGCCTGGCTGAGCTGCCTGTAATGGGCGAGAAGCGTCCATTCGTTGTCTGAGACGGCAAGCGGCGCAGCGGGATTCAGACCGAACAGTTCGTTGAGAGTAATGTTCAGGGTAGAGCAGAGCTTCGGAAAAAGATCTGCATCCGGACGGTATTTCCCGGCCTCCCAGTTAATGACCGTGTTGCGTGAAACGCCCATTCTTTCGCCAAGGTCTTTCTGGGAAAGATTTGCCTGCCTGCGGTACGTTTTGATCTGTTCGCCCATAATGTTCTTTTTCTGCATGGATCGCTCTCCTGTGAGACATTTCCGGATGGTTCTTCACAAAGAATAGCACATATATAGTTAACATGCAATGATAAAAAAGCAAACAAAACATGTTCTTTTGAAGACGGATTAAAAATATGAAGAAGCAATCCGGGTATTTGAGGAGAACATCGTGTATAATACAAATACAATCCTGTGAAAGAAGGAGAAAAACCACATGAACCGTATTCCTGCAGCAGAGGCTTCCGCGGAAGATCTGGATATTTTTACACACAGGAAAGATGTGCAGCTGCGGATGTATTATGAACCGCAGCAGGGACTTTTTCTGGCGGAGAGTGCCATGGTGATCGAGCGGGCACTGGATGCCGGATATGTTCCGGAGAGTGTTCTGGCGGATGATGCTTTTCTGCGCTCGGATGCGGCTTCTGTACTGGAGCGGTGCGGAGATATTCCTGTGTACACAATACCGGCCGGTGAACTGAAAAAGATTACAGGGTACAATGTGACCAGGGGTGTACTTTGCGCCATGCGCCGCAGACCGCTGCCTGATCCGAAGGAGATATGTCTCCGTGCACGGCGCATCGCCGTATTGGAAAATGTGATGAATCCGACGAACGTCGGTGCGATCTTCCGCTCGGCGGCGGCCATGGGGATTGATGCGCTGCTGCTTACGCCGGACTGCGGAGATCCTCTGTACAGGCGTGCGCTCCGTGTGAGTGTCGGCACGGTGTTTCAGATTCCATGGACGTTTATTCAGAATGCCGGCCAGCTGCACGGGTATGGTTTTAAGACGGCAGCCATGGCATTGGAGCCGGACACCATTTCTATTGAAGACAGCAGACTCCGGGGAGAAGAGAAACTGGCTGTCCTGCTGGGATCTGAGGGATACGGCCTGCGGCCGGAGACAATAGCGGGATCCGATTACAAAGTCATGATCCCGATGCGCCCGGGTGTGGATTCGCTGAACGTGGCAGCTGCCAGTGCCGTAGCTTTCTGGGAACTGCGGAGTGCCGCAGTGCCGGACAATGCGTAAGCCGGCTTTGAAAGTCTGATCAGTATAAGGAGGTAAAACATGATGAATACTGCTGTTGTGATTAAGAGCATGGAACTGCGGGGCCGCGTGATCATGCCCCCACTTGGCACCTATAAATGTACGGAAGACGGTAAAGTGACAGAAGATAATCTGGAATACTATTCCGCCAGGGCACGGAATCCGCATGTCAGTATGATCATCACGGAGCACAGCTATATCTCACCGGAAGGACAGGCGAAACCGAGACAGCTTTCCGTATCGGATGACAGCGATATTGACGGACTGCACCGGCTCACGGATGCGATCCATGCAGAAGGGGCTAAGGTCATGTGCCAGCTCAATCATGCAGGCAGTGCGGCGCTGTCCGCAGTGATCGGGAGGCAGTCATTGGCGCCGAGTCCGGTTATTCTTCCGGCGGTGCCGAAGACCGGTGACGATACACCGCCGGCAGAACTGACAAAAGAGCAGATTGCAGAGATCGTGTGCCGGTTTGCGGCAGCAGCGGTCCGCGCAAAGACAGCAGGCTACGATGCGGTGGAGATCCACTCGGCGCATGCCTATCTGCTGAATCAGTTTTACTCACCGCTGACCAATCAGAGAACAGACGAGTACGGCGGAAATCTGGAAAAGCGTCTGCGTATCCATCGCGAGGTGATCGCTGCGGTAAGGGAAGCAGTCGGTGCGGACTATCCCGTCGCGATCCGCCTGGGAGGCTGCGACTATATGGAAGGCGGCAGTTCTCTGGAAGACTGTGTGTATGCGGCAAAGGTTTTTGCACAGGAGGGTGCGGATCTGATCGATCTTTCCGGAGGCATGTGCCGCTATACGATACCGGGGCATAATGAACCGGGATATTTCCGGGCAATGTCGGAAGCGGTCAAAAAAGAGGTGACCGTTCCGGTCCTGCTGACAGGCGGAGTTAAGACTATGGCTGATGCCGAAATGCTTCTGGAAGAAGGTGCGGCTGATTTGATCGGAGTCGGCAGGGAGCTGTTCAAAAACGCGGAGTGGGAAATGTAAAAACCTGTATCAGAAAGAATACTTTTTGATGATCACCACGGGATCCGGATCACAAATCCTTTTGTATAGCCGGGAATTCCGGTTTCCAGGGTCAGTTCCCAGCCGTGCATGCGGACGATCGTTTCTGAAATGGAGAGTCCGAGACCGCTGCCTCCGTCTGTGAGGCGGGAGGTATCTCCGCGTGAAAAGGGTTCAAAGATCCGGGCGGCAATATCATCGGGAATAGAACTGCCGGTGTCGGCGATCACGATACGTGTGTCGCCGTCGCCGGTTTTATCTGTCTTCAGGGCAATCCATATTTTTGTTCCGGCCGGATTATACCGCACGGCGTTGCCGATCAGGTTGAGGAAGACGCGCGAAAGCTGTGCCGCGTCTGCAGACAGGGAAAAGGCAGTATCAGGGATTTCGGTCACGATTTCCATGCCCTTTTCTTCAGCATCAGTATACAGTTCTGCCGTGCTCTCCCGCAGAAGCTCACAGAGATCGACAGCGTGTTTATCAAGAGAGAATCCTGCGGAATTCAGCTTTGTGTATTCGAAGAGCATATTGATCAGCGTGTTGACCCGTTCTGATTTTTTCCGGATCGCAGAAAGATATTCTTTCTGCTTTCCGGGATCGTGGATCATACCTTCTTCCAGTGCCTGTGCATATCCGGCAATAGTCGTTATGGGATTGCGGATATCGTGGGCAATATCTGCCAGCATGAGATTCCGGTTTTTGTCTGCTTCCTGATGCCAGCGTTCGTCTTCTTCCAGGAGCCGGGTGGCAGAACGGAGTACATAGCGGATATAAAGCCAGCCAAACAGCACGAACGGGAACAGTTCGAGCAGCAACAGACCGAAGGATATTATAACCAGGAAGAAGCCGTCCCATCCCTGCAGATTCCGGATCAGAGAAGCGGATGTCATCTGCGGTACCCGGCTGTAGATCCAGAGACTCAGTTTTTCCTGAAGCGTTTGAACAAGAGATTCGGAGGCGGGAAACAGGCGCGTGAAAGCCTGCAGCAGCAGGATCAGGAACACACCGGACAGGAGGACTATCATCTGTGTTCCGGTAAGAGCCGTACTCCAGTCGCTGTTCGGGAAAAAGGATGCCTGTACGGCAGGGAGGATAAAACGGTTGATGAGAGTCAGGATCAGTGTCTGTGAGAACAGGATCGCAGCCAGCATACAGACAAAGAACCAGATCAGTCTGAATGAAGTTTCCTTTTTCAGGGCATGCTGTTCAGGAAAAGCCATGATCATTTCTCCAGACGATAGCCCAGTCCACGGATCGTCTTTATGTAACGGGACGGATCCTGCGGATCCAGTTTAGACCGCAGTTTGCTGATGCAGACCATAATGTTGTTGTCAGATACGGCATACGTTTCTTCCCAGCCGTGTTCGTAGATCTGCTGCTTGGTAAAGACCTTTCCCGGATGCTGCAGTAACAGCTTCATGATCCGGTATTCGACCGGAGTAAGATCGACGGAACGTCCGCCGCAGAGAAGTGTGCAGGCATCTTCGTCGAGTTCCAGATCCCGGACACGCAGGGCATGATGAGATTCCTGTGCGGCGGAAGAAGAAGGAGAAGCGGGAGAAGTCAGCGAAGCGTCCGCTCCGAGTGCATGATAGCGCCGGATGGCGGAATTAACGCGGGCGGTGACTTCCAGCGGGTTAAAAGGTTTGGCAATGTAATCGTCGGCACCCAGGTTCAGCCCCAGGATCTTATCGGCATCCTGGTCTTTGGCCGAGAGCATCAGCACGGGAATATTGCTCGTCCGGCGCAGTTCCTTCAGTACGTGATAGCCGTCTGTTCCCGGCATCATGATATCCAGAAGACAGAGGTCTATATGTACAGACCGGAACAGGCGGAGGGCTTCCGTGCCATCCGCCGCTTCCAGAACGGTATAGTGTTCATTTTCCAGATAGAGGCGGAGAAGATCACGGATCTCCGCCTCGTCATCTGCGATAAGGATCGAATAAGCCATGCCGTTGTGCTCCCGGAAAGATCATTGCTGATCAGTATTGTAATCCTGTTGTTCCGGTTTGTCTATTTCAGATGTGATGCCGGGCTGCGGACCGGGGATCTGCTGCGGGGCAAACGGGTGTTTTTCTGCCTTAAGTGCATCGTAGAGGGCAGCACCTGTCTGAGCCATATACGGATCGCCGTAAAACAGGCCCAGCAGTCCCAGGGTGAAGACAGAACCGAGGATCCACAGAATGAAGGAGAGATCCAGTACAAAAGTTTTCCATTTGTTTCCGGACATCATGTATTTGCTGATGGCGAAAGCGTCTTCCTTCGGCATATCCGGGTACTCTGCCAGCAGATACGGGATCATGCGGTATTCATAAGCCTTGACGATCCCCGGAATAATGAACAGCAGTGACCAGAGGAACGTGTACAGATCCCGGAAGAACATGACGTGGATGACATTTTTATAAGAATGGTCAAAACCGAATGCCAGTTCTCTGACCTGTGCCTTCTCGTACAGATTCCGCGTGAAGAACCGGCGGATGCCGACTTCCAGAGGATTGATCAGAAGAATATCCACGGCGATCGCAATAGCGATAATGATCAGAAGTATGACAGTGATCATGCCGGCAAGCATCAGCCCTGCGACGGGCGGTATATGTCGTGATGTATAGGGATCAGGTGCATTAAACGCATCATAGAAATTCCCGCTTTCGATCATTTCGGAAATATCATCGGCGTCCAGTGAATTATGATAATTGTAAGAAAGAGAAGAAGTACCGGAAGATATTCCGCTTGAAAGTGCGGAAAGGCTGCCTCCGGAAAAGCCTGAGCTTCCGCCTCCTGCAAGCAGTGTCAGAAGCAGTGCCGCCAGTACGGCCTTCCAGTAGTTCATTCTGAACAGAGATTTCGCACGTGCCTTTAAGTCTTTTCTTGTCCACATAAGGGATTCCTTTCTGCCGTTTTACAGATGCGGCTTTCCTGTTTTATAAAGTGAAGCAGACCATTCCTGTGCCGTGTATCTGCGGGATGAGATAAAGATACAGGAAGAATCTTTCTGCTGAGCAGGGAAAAGCTTAACGTTTCCTTAATTCTTAAGACGATGTTTACGCAGATTGGGGGAAATGATATAGTGTGATTACATCTTTTTGGCGACCGTATTTACATATATGACAGGAGAAACGGCGTGGGCAGGGAAAACAGAAAACGCAGGTCCGGCGGTCCGGGAAGTAAAGAACTCGCAGTGCTCAGAGAGCACTTTCCGTCCTGTTTTCACACGGACGGATCGTTCGATCTGGATCATTTTGCGGAAATTCTCGGCAACAAGACCAATATTTCCTATGAAGGATATGAACTGAAATTTCTGGGAAAAAACTATGCGAAAATGCTCGCATCGATCGAAACAGAGACCGTGATGGTTCCCGATGAAGAGCATAACGCAAAGCCGGAGAACAGGGACAGCCGCAATCTGTATATTACGGGAGACAATCTGGACGGACTCAAGCATCTGCTCCGGATCTGTCCGGGAGAGGCGTCCTGTATTTATATCGATCCGCCGTACAATACAGGGGCGGACGGGTTTGTCTATAACGACCGGTTTACGTTTTCCGTGCAGGAACTGGCCGAAAAACTGCATGTCTCGGAAGAGCAGGCGGCACGGATCGCCGACCTGACGGGAAAGGGGAGTGCGTCGCATTCTGCCTGGCTCACCTTTATGTATCCGCGTCTGCAGCTGGCACGGGAACTGCTGCGGGAGGACGGGGTCATTTTCATTTCGATCGATGATCATGAATATGCCAACCTGAAGCTGATCTGTGATGATATTTTCGGGGAGAGCTGCTATCTGAATACGCTGGCCTGGGTGTCAAACATTACGGGCAGGCAGATCTCTGACTCCGGTGCCGCCAAGACATGGGAAAGTATTCTGGTGTACGGCAAGTCCGATAAGGCACCGGGATTGTTTACGGATTACCGGTTTGCCAGAAACAGGATGAAGGACGTTTATAAAGGATTCAAAAAAGATATCCGCGAGGATGAATACGGGGAATTTGCCGTCGGCGACACGCTCTATAATCATAACCGTAAATTTAATGAAGAAACACGGCCGAATCTGGTGTTCTCCATTTACTATGATCCGCAGACAGGGGAGATCACGACCGGAGAGATCGGCGGGCAGCGGGAGGGCTGCGTGGAACTGCCGCCGCATCCGAACCGTGACGGTATCCATCAGTATCATGCCTGGAGATGGAGCCGCGAAAAGATCGCAAGAGAAAGCCATAACCTGATCGTACTGCCGACAGCCCGCGGCGGTTATGAGATCTACACAAGGATCCGGGATTTTCACAGGACGGCGCTGAAAGATATCATTACCAACATTTCCAACGGAGATAAGGAGATAAAAAACCTGTTCGGCGGAAAAGGCGTGTTCGAGTACCCGAAGTCGGTGGATCTGATCAGGCTGCTGGTACAGTCTGTCGGAGATAAAGATGCTCTGGTCATTGATTTCTTCTCCGGATCGGGCACGACAGCTCATGCCGTGATGAAAGCAAATGCGGAGGATCAGGGAAACCGGAGATTTATTCTCATTCAGAAGCCGGAAAAGGTGAAAAGCGGTTCCGTGGCAGAAAAAGAAGGGTATTCGACGATCGACGAGATGGGACGGGAACGGATCCTGCGTGCGGCAGAAGAATTGGAAAAAACATCAGACGGCCGGTTCAGGGCACCCGGATTCCGGCATTATACGCTGCAGACAGATCACCAGCGGGAAACACAGGAGATTGTTTAAAAGAAGTTACAAAGATTTTATAAAATAGAAGCAGAAAGTTTAAAAAAAAGAAATAAGCAATTGATTTCATGGGACTTTTCGTTTATGCTGATAGTGCCGGCATCTGCGCCGGAACAGGGGGAGTATTAATAAGGGAAACAGCATGGCTTCGAAAAAATCCATATCAAAAAGATCCAAAAAGAAAAAAATGAGAAAGACCACCAAGGCCCTGGTCGCCATGATGGTCACCATTCTTATCTGTGCGGCGGCTGCCGGCGGTATGTATCTTTGGAAGCAGGAGGAAGTCCGGGCCGAAGAGCAGCGTCAGGCAGAGATCCAGGCTGCCCGGGAAGCGGCTGTCCGAGCGGCGGAAGAAGCTGCCCGTAAGGCAGAGGAAGAACGCATTGCTGCCGAAGAGGCGGCAAAGAAGGCAGAGGAAGAAGCACGGAGAAAAGCCGAGGAAGAAGAGGCGCGACGCAAGGCAGAGGAAGAGGCCCGCAGGAAGGCCGAAGAAGAAGCTGCGCGGAAAGCGGAAGAAGAACTTCTTGCGGCTCATCCCGAGCTGAAATCTGCAATTACGTATATTCTTCCCACCGGAAATGTCACGCTTGGGCGCGATACGCTGATCACCTGGCTGCAGGACAACGGAGATGGTACCTATACAAAAGATGAAGATACCTGGTATTCGAAAGTCCGTCAGTATGTGGCCACGATGGCAGTGGGGGTGGACTCCCGCGGGAAAGACCGTGTCTTCAAGGCAACCGGGATCGGGGATATCGTTCTGAATACCGGTACCTACTATGGCTGGGAGATCGACGAAGAGGCAGAGACAGCCAGACTTTATAATGAACTGGCGGAAGGAACGGTAACGACACGTGAACCCGTTTATCTGAGCCGTGAGTCTGCAAAGAAAGACGACAACAACGGGATCGGGCAGAATTATTGTGAGGTAGACCTGAGCCGGCAGCATCTCTGGCTGTATAAAGCCGGACAGCTGGCTTTTGAGACGGATGTGGTCTCCGGGCTGATGGATGCGGCACATTATACGCCGCCCGGAGTGTATCTGCTTCTGAAAAAAGAAACCAATGCCGTGCTCACGGGTGAACGGCTGCCGAACGGCCAGTATACCTACGAGGCACCGGTCAGTTACTGGATGCCGTTTACAGACCAGGGACACGGTATGCACGATGCCAACTGGAAGTGGGCATTCGGAGGCGAGGAATATATTTGGAACGGATCCCATGGCTGTATCAATCTGCCGGTTGATGCGGCGGGCATAATATTTGACCTGATGACGACGGAGATGCCGCTTGTCATTTATTATTCTCAGTATTTTGAACTGCGTCCGGCACCGCCGAGCGAATATGACCAGTATGTGGCAGCCATGCAGGCGGCAGCAGAGGACGCGGAAAACGAAGAAGAGGAAGAAAAAGCGCGCGAGGAAGAAGAACGACGTCTCGCGGAAGAACAGGCAGCCGCGGCGGAAGCGGAACGTATTGCAGCGGAACAGGCAGCAGCGGAACAGGCTGCATGGGAAGCCGAGCAGGCCGCATGGGCTGCGGAACAGGCGGCTGCGGAGCAGGCAGCGGCCGATTATAACGGGTACGAAGGGTATGATGAATACGGCGACGGCACGGAGTACTATGGAGAGGAAGTCTGGTGATCCGGAGCCGGGATCGTATTTTCACAGAGATGATACATGAGAAATCAGACGGCGAAAAATAAAAATGCATGTCCGAAATGCGGCGGCCAGATGAAGCTGCTGGAGATGCGCTCCGGTCTCAGGCTGGTATGTGATTACTGCGGCTATGAGACAGTTCCGGTGAAAGAGCGTACTCCGGAAGAACAGGCGGCGGCACTGGAAAGGACACGGAAGAACATACAGGAAAGAGCGCTTGCAGCCGCTAAAAAAAGGCGGAGGATCATCCTGGGAATTGTTTTTGCAGCCATAGCTGCGTTCGTTCTGGCAGCAGTCATTATCCAGAATACAAGGCTGCCTTCTGTGGATCCGTTTGATTATGTGTCCGTAACTTTTTCAGGAGGAAACGGAAAAGGAGAAGCGGAGCTTCATATCCGGAATACGAATGAAGTGGATACTTCCGCCATACGGTATATGCTTTCGCAGAGCTATGGCCTTAGTGAAGGCGACGTGATCCGGATCGAGGCAGAGAGTGACGCGTATCAGCTGAAGAAAAAAAGAGAGACGGTCACGGTCAAGGGTCTGGACACCTATCTGACAAGTCTGGCCTCTCTCAGTGACGAAGCTATCGAAGTGATCCATGCAAAATCCGAAGAAGTGACTCTGCGCAACCGGGAACAGTCGGCCGAGATCGTGCATGACTGTGTATACTGTGAGCCGACATGTATGTATCTGCTGACCGATGAGGCAAACCGGAATTTGCTGTATGATGTATACGAGGCAGGCTTCTCCATGGAGTATGGCGAGATCTACCGCGTATACCTGGTCGCCTATTACGAGAATATCATCGTACGCGATACAGATCCGGTCACGCTGGATTACGGGCGCTGTTTTTATGACGGCAATACGATCCAGTTTGGCGAATCGATCTTTCATATGTCGACGCTGAGCGGGTATGAATCGCTGGAAGATATTGAAGAAGTTCTGATGTCCAATCAGGATCCCGCCATGAAACTCAAGCAGATGGATACTGCGCCCGAGGAAGAGGAAGAAACGGCCTGACAGAGGGCAGCGAAAACAGATAATACAGATAACTGCCGCGCGGGATCACCGTGCGGCAGCTGCGTTATTATAGGAAAAACCTGCGAGATAGCCGCTTCGCAGCGCATCTTTCAGCTGACCGCTTTCCTGTGCGTCACCGAGCGGAATGACCTGTGAGAACGTGTTCAGGAATTCTTCCGGGACTGCTGCGGAAGGCCTGATGCCGGCGGCTATGATCACCTGGTCGGCACGGATATCTTCCATACAGCCGTCCTCTTTCTGTACCGTGACGTAACCGGCGTGGATTTTCTTCAGTTTTGTTTCCGTCAGGATACAGACGTGATTCTGCTCCAGCCGGTCAAAAAGGACGTGTCTTGCGGGTGCGCAGAGAGACGCGCCGGCTTCCCGTGATTCTTCTATTACCGTCACGTCATTTGTCTCGCTGAGAAATTCTGCCGTTTCCAGACCCGTCATGCCGCCTCCGATGATCACGAAGCGCTGCCCCTCCGTACGGATTTTGTGATGCAGGGCATCAAGGGCAGAGCATGCCATCTCAATTCCTTCGGCATCCGGTATGACCGGAGTCCCTCCGCAGGAAAGAAAAACTGCTTCGGCACCGACAGCAAGACAGCGTTCTGCGGTACCGGCCTGATCGGTCCGAAGTTCCACCCCTGATCTGCGCAGTTCCTGCAGAAAGGTCTGCAGGAATTCCTGAAGCAGTTCCTTGTGAGGCGGGAGCACGGCATCGCGGAGGGATCCGCCCGGACGGTCGGCTTTTTCGAACAGAACGACACGGTACCCGCGTTTTGCGAGAACGAGAGAAGACTGTATACCGGCCGGACCGGCGCCCACGACAGCGACCGTATGGCCCTGACCGTTTTTCAGAAGATGATCATCGCCCCAGAGATATTCCTGTCCGGCCAGAGGATTGACAGAGCAGGCGATCGGATGCAGGTCCAGCAGCATGCGGAGACACTCCAGGCAGCCGATACAGGGGCGGATCGCAGAGTCTTCTTCAAGGCGGGCTTTTTCCGCCCAGAAAGGATCGGCCAGCTGTCCCCTGCCGACCGCCGCAAAATCACAGACACCGGACTCCAATAATTTTTCCGCAGTGGCCGGATGACGGATCGTATTGACGGCGATCACGGGATGTGTGACCCTGGATCGTATGTCCCGGGCCAGATCCTGTTTCCATCCCTCCGGATAAGAGGCTGGTTCGGCCATGGTCCAGGCTGTCTCGAAAACACCGCTGGAGATATTCAGGCAGTCGATTGGAAGATGGTCCAGATATTCTGCTATATGAACGGCATCTTCTTTTCCGATGCCGCCGCCGGTAAATTCATCTCCGTTGATGCGGACGGAGATCGGATAGTCCGGACCGACAGTATGGCGGACCGACAAAATGACTTCCGTAATAAACCGAAGCCTTCCGGCAAGATCGACACCATATTCGTCCATCCGCATGTTGGTGTGCGGAGAAAGGAACTGATTGAGGAGATACCCGTGTGCGCCGTGGATCTCCACACCGTCTGCACCGGCATCTCTGGCAATCTGTGCGCTCAGGCAGAAGCGGCGGATGATATCCTGTATCTGTGTTTTGGAAAGTACTTCCGGGGTTTCGCCGAAAACAGCGTTCGGAACTGCGGATGCAGAATACAGTCTGCCGCCGTTCAGACGCGAATGCGTCTGATGGCCGGGATGAAAGAGCTGCAGGAACAGTTTGCATCCATGGCGGTGCACGGAATCGGTCAGCCGCCGGAGTCCCGGAATATACCGGGGATCTGCGGCAGAAAGCTGGGTCGGAGAAGTATTTCCCGTTTCGTCGTCTATGCGGGTCAGTCCTGTAATGATCAGGCCGCAGCCTCCGCGGGCGCGTTCTTCATAATATCGGATGATCCTTTCGCCTGCTGTTCCGTCCGGTTCCGCAAAGGAAGATTCCAGGGCCGGGAATACGATCCGGTTCCGTAATTCGAGCGAACCGATCCGTCCCGGTGTAAATAGTCTGGTGTAAGACATACCGCACCTCCTGCCATGTATGAGATCAGTATAGCATGAGTAGATGACGGTATACTATGAAATTTGAAAAATCGCTGTTTTTCCTTGTGTTTTGACGGCTTTCCGTATGGCTATTTAAATGGAGTTGTGTCATAATAGGGAAGATGACATGAAAACCGTTTCAGAAGGGAGACAGGTATGAGATTCTTTTTGGATACTGCAAACGTTGAAGAAATCAAAAAGGCTAACGATATGGGCGTGATCTGCGGCGTGACGACTAATCCGTCTCTGATCGCAAAGGAAGGCCGTGATTATAAGACCGTACTGAAAGAGATCGCGGAAATCGTTGACGGCGCGATCTCCGGCGAAGTCAAAGCTACGACAGAGGATGCCGAAGGCATGATCGCGGAAGGCCGCGAGATCGCTGCACTGCATCCGAATATGGTCGTGAAGATCCCGATGACGGCAGAAGGCCTGAAGGCTATCAAAGTTCTCAGCGCAGAAGGGATCAAGACAAACTGCACACTGATCTTCTCCGCCAATCAGGCGCTGCTTGCAGCCAGAGCCGGAGCAACCTATGTTTCTCCCTTCCTCGGCAGACTGGATGATATCAACATGCACGGCATCGATCTGATCGAAGAAATCGTAGAGATCTTCGGAGCGGCCGGGGATATCGATACACAGATCATCTGCGCATCTGTCCGCACCACGATGCATGTGACAGACTGTGCGCTGGCCGGCGGCGATATTGCGACCGTGCCGTATAAAGTAATAGAACAGATGATCAATCATCCTCTGACAGCATCCGGAATCGAAAAATTCAAAGCGGATTATCTGAAAGTATTCGGAGAATAAGATATACGGGTTTGCCGGAAAAAAGGGGCAGTTTCGCATGGGATCATGCGGCTGCCCCGTTTTCTGTAATGATGCGCGAACGAGACACAGAGAGACAGCGGAAAAAAGATGGATAAGAAGAAACAGGATACGGTGATCGGACATCTGGCGGAAGATTATCCGCAGCTGTACCTGGATCCGGACACAGAAAGCAGAGAGCGGTACAGAGCGGTAGTGCTGAGGGGGGAAGCGGTGAAAGATCCCACTTTGTCGGGTTACCGTCTGAGTGTGTATGACCGGGAGGAAACGGTAGAAACTCCATTCGGGCCTGTCCGTGTTGTCACGATCCGGGAACGGTCCGATTTTGAGCGTGTTCTGCGGAATATGATGGCTGTAAAAAATGGTCCCGGAACACAGATCCCGCAGACACAGGGGGCGGCGACAGTGGAGGTGCCTGACTGGGGACGGATCAACGCGCACAGGGAAGTGTTCCTCAAAGAAAAGCAGGAAGCAGGAATACTTCAGCCGGACTGGGAAGAAGAGTTCATACGGTTTACCTCTGTCAGATCAAATTACATGGACTGTCTGATCATTTTATCCGTCGGGCCTTACAGTAATCTTACAGCGGAAGAAGCCGGATATGATGAAGACGAGTGGATCACACTGTCCGGCAGGATCCGCCGTTTTCATGAATTGACACATGTCATCTGCCGCAGGGTATATCCGGAACAGATCAATGCGGTCTGGGATGAACTGGCCGCGGATGCGGTCGGCATATACGCTGCATTCGGAAAATATGATATCTGCCTGGCGAAGCGTTTTCTGGGCATAAAAGGAGAAAACTATGCCGGCGGAAGGCTGGGCAATTATACTGACGATCCGGAAGGAATCTGTCCGAAAGTCTGCACAGCTCTGAGCGGCATCGAAAAGATCGTGCAGGAGAAGAAGGGGATGGACATTTTTTCCATGATCCAGGTGCTTGAAGCGAATCAGAACGCTTTGGGATTTGAAAACGACCGGTGATACTGCCTGTATTCGGGGATCGTCAGATCAGAGTCTCCAAAAAGCTCCGGATCGCGGATGCTTTCGGCGGGCAGCCCGGGCAGAAACGGCCGAATCCTCTTGTGCAGTTCCCCACACCGGCGGCGCAGCCGCCGAAGCTGCTGCCGGCGCAGTCACGGAATCCCTGCCCGATCGCAATTTTCGGGAATGAGCGTGAGAGAAGGCCTTCCTCGTCAAGCCGCCCCAGAGCGTGAATGAGGGAACCGTAACAGGCACTGCAGGCCTCTCGCTCTTCCGTATGGGAAGCCAGTTTTTGTATGCGGTCTGTCTTCGGAAATCCTCCCGTATCGACTTCCGGCTCGTTCAGCAGCCGGATCCGGGCCTGTTCCAGATCCGTACTTCCCACGCCCAGTTTTTCCGCTGCCCGGATATAAGGCACATCGTCCGGTGTGAATCCCATGCAGTCACAGACAAAAGCATCGCAGAGTACCGGGTCGGCGAAACCGAGAATGCGGTTCATGGTAACAGGGTTGCCGCCTTCTTCAAAGTCCAGATCGCCGCAGATATTGTCCACAAGAATGAAATCATTCCGGACGATCGTATTCAGACGTGCGATCGGTTCGTGCAGACCAAGTGCATGGAAGCGGCGCTTCTCGCTGTTGGGGATCACCCCTTTGTTGTTTTTCAGTGCACAGGTAATGTGTGTCTGGGCATGTCCTTTCAGGACGGGCATGTTGATCACAAAGTCTGCGTCCAGTGCCTTTTCGCACACTTTGATCTTCATCCCGCCGGAACTGCAGAGACGGAAGCTGTCCTGCTGCAGGTCGGCAAAAGGAATCTGGTAGGCTTCGCAGAGATGATCAAATCCCGAGGCATAAAATGCGCGTTCGGTCTTTTCCCCGACCCAGGAACTCTCCATGATCGTAATGTCGGAAAAATCATGTTCCCACAGATACTGGATCACCCCTGCGGCAAGCTCCGGATGCGTTGTCGCTCCATAAGAAGGAGAACTCGCATTTACCAGATTCGGCTTAAGTGCGATTTTTTTATTTTTGCTGCCGATCATGTCCGACAGATGCGCGGCTTCCAGCAGCTGCTTTGTCATCTCACGGTATGCGGTTCCGTGGATGATCAGGATATCGTTTTTATTCATGATGGCAGTATAGCATATATGTACCCGCATGCCAAAAGAGAAAATTTTCCTTGTCATAAGCCAAAAAGCGTGGTAGTATAAACGGCGATGGACGGTTAGCTCAGCTGGGAGAGCGCCCGCTTGACGTGCGGAAGGTCATGAGTTCGAGTCTCTTACCG
>CACZSZ010000257.1 GCA_902783945.1 uncultured Lachnospiraceae bacterium | reverse complement strand
CTGAACTGGCTGCGGCAGATCCTGGAATGGCAGCGGGACATGTCAGATAACCGGGAGTTCATGAGCCTTCTGAAGAGTGATCTCAATCTTTTCAATGAGAATGTGTACTGCTTCTCGCCGGCGGGAGATGTCATAACACTGCCGGCCGGGTCCTGTACGATCGATTTTGCGTACATGATCCATTCTGCGGTCGGAAACCGTATGGTCGGAGCCCGCGTTAACGGAAAGCTTGTACCGATTGAGACGGAGCTGCACAACGGGGACCGCATTGAAGTTATAACATCACAGAATTCCAAAGGTCCAAGCCGCGACTGGCTCTCCATTGTCAAAAGCCCGCAGGCAAGGAATCGCATAAACCGGTGGTTCCGTCAGGAACGCAAAGAAGATAATATCCAGAAAGGCAGAGAAATGCTGACGGCCGCTGCTCATGCAAAAGGGCAGTCAGTCAGTGATCTGTTTAAGCCGGAGTATATAGAGAAGATACAGAGAAAGTACGGCTTTCAGGATTGGGAATCTGTCCTTGCGGCGATCGGACACGGCGGCCTGAAGGAAGGTCAGGTCATGAACAAGCTGATGGAACTGCGCAGGCAGGATCAGCAGAAGCAGCTGACAGACCAGGATATCCTTCAGTCGGCAGGAGAGCATGAGCATATACGTGAATACGGCAAAAAGCACGGCGGGATCGTTGTACAGGGGATCCATGATGTGGCGGTACGTTTTTCCAAATGCTGCAGCCCGCTTCCCGGAGATGAGATCGTGGGATTCGTCACCCGGGGACGCGGTGTGACGATCCACCGGACAGACTGCATTAATATCATGAATCTTCCGGAATCTGAGCGGGACAGGCTGTTGGAAGCCGAGTGGGCTCCTGAACAGAGTGTGGACAGCTCGTATGCGGTTGGTGAGATCATCTATGCCAATAACCGCACAGGGCTGCTGGTCGATATTTCAAAGATCTTTTCTGAGAGAAAGATCGATCTGACGGCCATGAATGTGCGCACGAGCAAGAACGGAACGGCAACGATCGACATGAACTTTACGGTAAAAAGCCGCGAGCAGCTGCGGGAACTGAATGAGAAGATACGACAGGTAGAGAGCGTGCTGGAAGTACGCCGTTCAATGGGATAATGTCAGGGGACAAAGTGCGGAGCAATCCGTGACATTATCATAAAGTAGTAAGAAAGAGGTACGAATATGGCAAAAATCCAGATCCAGAGCCTTGTACTGGGCATGGTATCGACCAATGTGTTCTTTTTGCAGAATACGGATACAAAGGAACTGATCGTGATCGATCCTGCCGACAGAGCCGAGGTGATAGAGCGTAAGATCGGGGAAATGGAAGGAGTCCCGGTCGCTGTTTTGCTGACGCATGCACATTTTGACCACATTATGGCGCTGCAGGAGATTCGTACGAAATACGGGATCCCGGTCTATGCTCATGAAGACGAGGAGGCTGTGCTGGAAGATCCGATGAAGAATCTGACCGGTATGACCGGCAAGCCGCTGGCTCTGCATGCGGACAAACTCCTCAGGGATAAGGAAGAGTTTGTGCTTGCCGGACTGAACATACAGGTATTGCATACGCCCGGTCATACGCAGGGCAGCTGCTGCTATTATCTTCCGGAAGAAAAGGTACTGTTCAGTGGGGATACACTGTTCTGCGGTTCATACGGCCGCGTGGATTTTCCGACATCCAGCGCGCGGTCCATGGAGGATAGCATATTCCGCCTTGTGCATGAGCTTCCCGAAGATGTCAGTGTCTATCCGGGACATGAGATGTTTACCAGCATTTCTTTTGAAAAGAGGTATAATCCGCTTGCACACTAGGATCACGCTTCTGTTCGGCAGACATGATTTTGAATATGATATCTACTCACTGCTGAAGGCTTTCTGGCCTCAGGCCGAGATTTCTTCGGGATATGCAGAAGAAGCAGGGGAAGAGGATCTGTTTACACAGGATAAAGAAACCCTCTGTGAATTGACATTCCGAGAAGACGGCACAGACTCGGAAACCGTGTGTTTTCGGCTGACTCCGCTGAATGCAGAAGATGCTGCAGCGCTGAAACTTTCTTCCGAAGAGGAGATATACCGGGAAACAGAAGTCTGTCTTTCCTGGGACAGGATCACGATAAAAAACCATGTAAAAGAACTTGTATACCGCACTCTTTCTGAAGAAACGGGTGTAAGGCTTCCGTGGGGCGATCTTACGGGTATCCGCCCTGTCAAGCTGATGAGCGGACTGCTTGATTCGGGACTCGCTGACGACGAGGCCGTAAAGTACATGCAGGATACGTGGTTCGTGAGCAACGGGAAGGCAAAGCTCGCGCTGCATACAGCCAGACGTGAAGAGTCAATTATGCGGGATTTTCCTGCAAAAGAAGGCTACAGTCTGTATATAGGGATTCCCTTCTGTCCCACTATTTGTCTGTACTGTTCTTTTGGTTCACATCCTCTGAACCGATGGAAGAAAAAGACAGACCTGTATCTGGATGTTCTGGAAAAGGAACTTCTCGGCGTCGCAGATATGATGCAGGGACGCAGACCGGATACAATCTATGTCGGAGGAGGGACACCGACATCTCTCTCGGAACAACAGCTTCTTCGACTTATGACATTTGTGGGGGACACATTTGTCTCGGACAGACTGCGTGAATTTACAGTGGAAGCCGGCCGGCCGGATACGATCACGGCGGAAAAACTGGCAGTTCTGCGACAGTTCCCGGTGAGCCGTATCTCGGTCAATCCGCAGACGATGAATCAGCAGACGCTGGACAGGATCGGAAGGCAGCATACAGTAGAAGAGACGGCGGCAGCATTTATTCTTGCCAGAGAAGCCGGTTTCGACAATATCAATATGGACCTGATCGTCGGTCTTCCGGGGGAAGGTGAGAAAGAAGTGGCTCACACGCTGGAAGAGATCCGGAAACTGGGGCCGGACAGTCTGACAGTGCATTCGCTGGCACTGAAAAGAGCGACGCGGCTGCATCTGTTCCGGGATGTCTACGAAGAAGAATCGTTTGCGAATTCCGAGCGGATCATGGAGATGACGGAACAGTGCGCGGCAGATCTGGGCATGACGCCATATTATTTGTACAGACAGAAAAATATTGCCGGCAACTTTGAAAATGTCGGATATGCCCGCACGGGAAAGGCGTGTCTGTACAATATTCTGATCATGGAGCAGCGCCAGACGATCCTGGGAACAGGTTCAGGTGCCTCCACCAAGCTGATCCTGGACGACGGCCGTGTTGAACGGGCGGAGAACGTAAAGGATCTCGGCCAGTATCTGGAGCGGATCGATGAGATGCTGGAAAGAAAGCGTGAACTGTTGAGGTTGTAATGTTATCAGGAAATACAGAAAAAATAAATACTGATCAGAATGGGCAGGAGAAGGTACCGCGCACAAGGCATCTGCTGGAATTCTCCATGGAGGAGCAGTTGGAGCATGGCCGGATGGTAAGTAATCTTGCCTATCATATCGCCAAAAAAATCGGAATGAGTGACGAACAGGTGCGGAATGTGACGATTGCCGGTTTTTTTCATGATATCGGCAAGACGGAGATCGAAAAGATCTACAGCATCACCGATGAATCGGCCTTGCTCGTAGAAGAAATGAATTCTGTGCGTCAGCATCCGAATAAAGGATATGAGATCCTGAAGAGGCACGGTTATAACGAGGAAATCTGCCAGGCCGTGCTGCATCATCATGAAAACTATGACGGAAGCGGCTTTCCGGATAATCTGGAAGGATGGAATATCCCGATTGAGGCCTGCATCCTGCGCGTCTGTGACTTTTTCTGTTCTCTTGTGTCAGACAGACCCTACCGGCGTGCGTTTTCCGGAAAGGCGGCAATGGAAATGATGATCGAGGAGATAAAAAAATTTGATATCAAGGTATTTCTGGCATTTCAGAGGATCGTACATTCAGATGACAAAGGTACGATCGAACTGCCGGAGATTGCCGAAGAAGTGAGAGGAGTTTGGAAAACAGTATGGAACTGAAAAAAAAGCCGGTCACCGGCATGAAGGACATCCTGGACCGGGAG
>CACZSZ010000256.1 GCA_902783945.1 uncultured Lachnospiraceae bacterium | reverse complement strand
CGGATGATATCCTTGCCGATCAGATGCAGATCCGCCGGCCAGTATTTCTTATACTGGTCCGAACTCTCACCGCCGCAGTTGTAGCCGATACCGGTGATATAGTTGGACAGCGCGTCCAGCCAGACATAGACCACATGTCCTTCATCAAAATCGACCGGAATGCCCCACTTGAAAGAAGAGCGGGACACACACAGATCCTGCAGTCCCGGCAGCAGGAAATTGTTCATCATTTCGTTTTTGCGGGACACCGGCTGGATGAATTCCGGATGCGCATTGATATGCTCGATCAGCCGGTCGGCATACTTGCTCATCTTAAAGAAATATGCTTCTTCCGAAGCTTTCACGACCGGCCGGCCGCACTCGGGACATTTGCCGTCCACCAGCTGGGATTCCGTCCAGAACGATTCATCTGGCGTACAGTACCATCCTTCGTAGGAGCTTTTGTAAATATCGCCCTGCTCATACATTTTCCGGAACATCTTCTGGATCTGCAGTTCGTGATCTTCATCTGTCGTACGAATGAATTTATCGTAGGACGTATTCATCAGATCCCATATCCGCCGGATCTCGCCGGCTACCTTATCCACGTACTCCTTGGGAGTGACTCCGGCTTCGACAGCTTTATTCTCGATCTTCTGGCCGTGTTCATCCGTTCCCGTCTGGAAAAACACATCATATCCCTGCATCCTGCGGAAACGGGCAATGCTGTCTGCCAGCACGATCTCATAGGTATTGCCGATATGGGGTTTGCCGGAAGCATAGGCAATTGCTGTTGTCAGATAATACGGTTTATTTCTCTTTTGCATCAGTCTCTCCTTCTGCCGCTTTTTATAAATCTGATCATGTAAGGTTAGTATACGCCGACATGCACTTTCGGTCAAATAAACAAACCGAAAATTGCATCATATCAAAAAGGATGCTATGATTGGCTAAAATGCCATCATAAAAGGAGAAACTTCAACATGGATATGAACATCGTCTGTCTGGATCTGGAAGGGATCCTGGTCCCGGAAATCTGGATCGCTTTTTCCGAAGCAACCGGCATACCGGAACTGCGCCGCACTACGCGCGATGAGCCCGATTATGATAAACTGATGAAATTCCGTCTGGACATTCTGCACAAGCGCGGTCTTGGTCTCCGCGAGATCCAGGACACGATCGCCACGATCGATCCGTTCCCCGGTGCACAGGAATTTCTGAATGCTCTCTATCCGCTCACTCAGGTCATTATCCTGAGCGACACCTTCACACAATTTGCCCAGCCGCTGATGAAAAAACTCGGCTGGCCTACACTGTTCTGCAACACGCTGGATGTGGCGGATGACGGCAGCATTGCCGGCTACCGCATGCGGATCGAGAATTCCAAACTGTCCACCGTAAAAGCACTGCAGTCTGTCGGTTTTCAGACCATTGCCGTCGGCGACAGCCACAACGATCTGGGCATGATCCGGGCCGGCAAGGCAGGGTTCCTATTCCGCTCTACGGAACAGATCAAGGCAGATCATCCTGGCTTGCCTGCCTTTGAAGAATACAGCGATCTGCTCGAAGCGATCAAAGCAGTTCTGTGAACGAACCTGTTCATTCATCTTTGAGAACAGCCTGCATGACACTGTCCAGCAGTTCCTGCACATCTTCCTGATAGACAATGTCAACGGTATTCTCATGAATGCCCATCTTTCGAAGACTCCAGCTCTGCGGCCGTATAGCTGATCCCCGTTCATAGATATGAACAAACCGGCATCGCCCGGCGGATCCCGCAAGATCACACAGTCCGCTCCGGATTGCAATAAAACAGCCGGCATAGTTCAGGAATCCGGGGAGTTCCTCATACGGGATAAGCAGAGCCTTTGTACCGGCTATGGCTTTTTCCTTTGCTGCTGCATTTGTGACAGGGATCAGACCCTCTTGTTTCAGACGTTCGGCAAGTTTTTCCCAGAAATCCGTTTTTTCTGTCAGAACAGATGAAAAAGCATTGGCATACGGAGACAACAGAACAGTTCTTTTCCGGGGATAGCCCATGGCCTCATATTTTGGGCTGAGAATATCTTCATCGATATAATCGGGAACAGAGAAATCCAGCGGACCACACTGTGCAAAATACTGGTATCTTAATGCATTCAGCCAGTGATTCCATTCAGGGGAATCCTCTGTGTTGCCAAGTATTTTCGGCAGCCTGCTGCCCAGATTCAGAAACGGACGGATATTTGTATAATCTGAGCCGAAAAACTCCCAGGCCTTATACAGTAAAGCAATCTCTTTCATTGAACATGCATGCCACGCGGAAATGCCAAAGAGAGCGGGGATCTTACTGCAGGAAGAACTGTCGGGGATTATAAGTATATAATCTCTGATCCCGCTTTTTTTAAGATAATCGCGGATCATGGCACATGCATAATAGACATCTCCCGTCCCATATTGGACGACTATCATGTGTTTATCAGAAATCCTGCTGCGCAGTTCCATGCCCCGGCACGCAAGCTGAAACTCCCTATCAAGTGTTTCCGCCGACGTATCTTTTTCTGCTGTTATGCCGCTGTCGGCAGGAATTTCAACTATCTGATCGGAAGTATACCCATAT
>CACZSZ010000255.1 GCA_902783945.1 uncultured Lachnospiraceae bacterium | reverse complement strand
TCTCGAAGACGATCCCTTCTTTCAAGTCCAGCTCTTCGCGCGTCACGCCCCACTTGACAGCTACGCGGGAAAGAAACTCGTCCTTCACCTTCAGAGCGCATTCATGGGTGGCTTCTGCAAGAATGAACGAGACGGAACTGTCTGACTGAACGACATCTTTCAGGCCGGTCTCAGTATCCTGCTGGTAGATCCAGCGGATGCTGTCGTACGGAACACCCAGCGTGTCCGCACACGCAAGGGCAGCGCAGGTGCTCGAACCGCCGCCCACTTCCACGGTAGGCGCATTCAGGATCACCGTGCCGTCAGGATTCAGTTTGATAAGGACCTGTGTATCACCGCGGCGGAATTCCTGGTATTCGGTGTGCCAGGAGTTGTTGAGCGAAAATCCCAGACCGCGTTTTTTCGTTCCCTCGTACACGGGACCGGCGCCCGGCGCGTGACGGTCTTTCCAGCCTATGATCTTTGTTCCTTCGTCCAGGATCCCGGTCACGCAGGCATTCGGTATATCGACGCCTTCACAGGTGACATTCTTTTTGAAGATCTCGACAGGATCCATGTTCAGCTTCTCTGCGAGAAGATCGATGCCCAGACCGAACAGGAAATTCATCTCAATGTTGCCGATAGAGCGCATACAGCCGGAAGGAATGATATTTGTGTAAACAGCACGGCCGGCATAACGGAGGTTCGGGACCTCTCCCAGCATGAGCTCAAGCCACTCCTCAGGGACGTATTTGACCTCGCCGATCGTGATCTCGGAATATGCACCGGCGTTGCCGAAAAGCTCCATGTCGATCGCTTCGATCGTGCCGTCTTTCCTGGCACCTATGCGGACTTTGCCGAGGGATTCCGTCCGGGTGTCGTGGAAGTGTTCTTTTCTGGTCTCGAAATAGCGGACCGGCCGTCCGGTCTTTTTCGACATGAGTGCGGAGATCAGGAAGAACGGCTGCTCGCCGGCATTCGCGCGTCCATGCTGTCCGCCTTCGAACGGACTTATGCATCGGACGGACGTCAGGGGAAGCCCGAAAAAGCCGCTCAGGAAAATTCTCTGCTGGTCGACGGCATAGGAGTCGGAAATACAGATCAGCTGATCATCCGTCCACTCCAGGAGACAGTTCCAGTAATCGAGCGCGCACTGCTGCGGATTGTGATAATGTGTCTCGCCGCTCACGACGACATCCGAAGCGGCAAAAGCGGCTTCGGTGTCTCCTCTGTCCACTATGACGTCGGGTCCCCACATTTCATAGTTGGGGATGTAATTATTTTTGTCATTCACTTCCGGATGGAGGATCGGAGCATCTTCACGGAGGGCATCTTCGATCGTCAGCACGAAGGGACGCTGCTCCCACGTCACGTCGATCAGTTTCAGGGCTTCCTCCGCTGCCTCGATGGTCTCGGCAGCAACGGCGGCGCCCATCTCATCGCCGACCCAGAGCCCCTGATCAGAAAGAACGCGTCTGTCATGACAGCCGTATCCCCAGCCGCGTACGGCATCTACCGAGTTGGTCGCGTCCGTCCAGCAGGCGTTGAAAAGAGGAAGAGCCCGGATTTCCGGATCGTCGTAGCGGAGGATCCCGACGACGCCGGGAACGGCTTCCGCTCTGGAAGTATCCATGCTTTTGATGACCGCGTTGGGATACGGGCATTTCAGGATTTTCATATAGATCATGTCCGGATATTTACGTTTCAGTGCCAGATCCTGTGCGTATTTGCCCATGCCGCTCGCCTTGAGGAGAGCATCTGTTCTCGGTGTGTACGTTCCGATATAGGGACGTTTTACACGCGGTACAAAGACCCGTTTTTCTTTCACTGTACGGCACCTCCTTCTTCTTTCATCAGTCTGGCGGCACGCAGTACGGCGCGCAGCACAGCCGGATATGTCCCGCATCGGCAGAGATTTCCGGAGAGCGCATGACGCACTTCCTCTTCCGTCGGATCGGGATTCTCGAGCAGCAGACCTTTTGCCGACATAATGAATCCCGGCGTACAGATCCCGCACTGCATGGCCGTGCCGTAGCCGGGTTCACACTGTTCGGCAAAGGCGCGGACAAGTACGTCGTCCTTGCCCAGACCTTCGATCGTAGTGACTTCGGCTCCGTCACAGGTCAGAGCGAGAGTGAGGCAGGACAGCGTGGCCTTTCCGTTCAGAAGAACGGTACAGGCTCCGCATTCGCCTGTGTCACAGGATATCTTGGTGCCCAGAAGGCCCAGCTTTTCGCGCAGCAGGTGCGCGAGGGTGTGCTGTGGCTCGAAGTCGGTTCCTGTCCGGAAAACATATGGTCTGCCGTTTACGGTAAGCCGCAGCGTACTGACATCGCGCGATGCAGCCTGTTCCGCTTTCGTGTTCTGTACTTCCACAATAAATCCCCTTTCTGCATGTATTTTACGGCTGTTGCAGCCAATCGTTGTGGTATTCGTATATATGCATACAATTGTGCTTATTCTATCATTATAAGAAGGATGCTTCAAGAAATCCGTACTGTATCGGACAGATTTTTTAGAATTTTTGAAAAAACTCTGCACAAAAAGTCTCCGCCCGGAATGAAGTATGATAAAATAAAGTATAATTACTTCAGCGCGATGACCAATTTCAGATACTTATAAGGAGGGAAAAAGAAAAGTGGGTAAAGAGATCGTAGCCATGCTGCTTGCCGGTGGACAGGGTTCCCGTTTATATGCCCTGACACAGAAACTGGCGAAACCGGCAGTCCCGTTCGGAGGAAAATACAGAATTATCGATTTTCCCATTTCGAACTGCGTGAACTCCGGCATTGATACAGTCGGTGTACTGACGCAGTATCAGCCGTTCGTCCTGAATGAATATATAGGAAACGGACAGCCATGGGATCTGGACAGACTGAACGGAGGTATCCATGTACTGCCGCCGTATCAGAAAGCCGACGGGTCTGACTGGTACAAGGGAACGGCCAATGCTATTTATCAGAATATTTCATTTATTGAGAGATATGACCCCAAATATGTGATCATTCTTTCCGGTGATCAGATCTGTAAACAGGACTATGCGGATTTCCTTGCTTTCCACAAGGAAAAAGACGAT
>CACZSZ010000254.1 GCA_902783945.1 uncultured Lachnospiraceae bacterium | reverse complement strand
AGGGACTTGAACCCTCACGGCATTTCTGCCACTAGATCCTTAGTCTAGCTCGTCTGCCAGTTCCGACACCTCCGCATTTGCGTTCGGGAAACCCCGGCAGCAAAATACATTTTAGCATTTCAGACCGCCCGCGTCAACTATTGATTTAAATCTGTCCAGTTAAAACAGCTTCAGAATATCGTGTACGGTGATATATATCATAAAAGCCATTAGGATCATCAGGCCGATCATGTTAATCCTGGCCTCGATTTCCGGATTTCCCGGTTTCCTTCGGATCCCTTCGACCAGCATAAGAAGCAGACGTCCGCCGTCAAGTGCAGGGAACGGAAGAAGATTCATCACGCCCAGGTTGGAACTCAGCAGTACAATGATATTGATCAGAGTCAGCAGCGTGATCCCAATTCCCATAGGCCGCGCCTCTTCATAGGCATCTCCGATAGTATCCACGATACCGACCGGTCCGGAAACTTCCTGTATAGAGAATGTGCCATTGAACAGACTTGCCAGCGATTTGATCACGACATGGATCCAGTAGCGGACTTCTGCAAAGCTGTACTTAATCCATCCGAAAAATCCCTGCTTCTCTCTTGCCAGATTAAAAGAAAATCCCAGAAATGCCTGTTCTTCCTCCTGTGGGACCAGATCCTCTGCCGTCATGGCATGGCCGTTCCGCAGACAGGATATGGAGACCGGAGAACCGTCCAGAGGATGTTCCCCAAGGTATTCCGCCAGTTCTTCCGTATTATGGATTTCTGTCCCATTAATGGCCGTAATGATATCCCCGGAAAGAAATCCTGATTCTCTTAGAACACTCCCCTCTGTCAGCCGTGTGATCTGAACCCCGGTATTATCTGCAGTATCCTGATAATAAAAGCCCAGCTTATAAGATTTCTCCGTATCCGGGACGTATTCTATCTTCTCCTTTTTTCCATCCCTCTTTACAGTCAGACTAATTGTATCTGTCGGAATATCACTCAGGATCAGGTCAATATACAGTTCGCTGGCATTGGCGATCCCGTTTCCTTCGTAGTGGGTGATCAGATCTCCCTCTTTCAGTCCTGCCTCCTGCGCAGGCGATCCTTTTTCGACTTCCAGTACAACAGCCGGATCAGCACCGACAGCACCGATCAGGATCATAGAACACAGCAGTGCCATGATAAAATTAAAACAGGGACCGGCTGCAACGACCAGAGCGCGGCGCCACAAAGCAGCACCTTGAAAGCTGCCCTTCATTGTACCGGCTTCCGGGTCATCTTCACCCAGCATTGAACAGGATCCGCCAAACGGAAGAAGCCGCCAGGCATATACGGTTTCTCCCTTCCTGAAAGAAAGAATCTTTGGTCCCATTCCCAAAGCAAATTCCAGTACCGTTATATGATTCCATTTAGCCAGTAAAAAGTGACCCAGTTCATGAAACAGGATCACTATTCCCAGAACGAGAATGGCTACAATGATACGGATCATCTTACTCCACCTTCTGTTTTTCTGCGCACATCAGCCTCTACAGCCAGAATATCCTCCAGACAGGGATTCTGTATAACTGTATGACTGTCCATTGCTTCCTCGATCAGACGATAAATATCCAGGAAGGCTATTTTTTCCTTAAGAAATAGCGCGACGGCTGCCTCATTGGCCGCGTTGAATACGGTTGTCATGGATCCTCCTGCCGCAATTGCCTTATAAGCCAGCGGCAGTCCGCGCAAAACTGTCTGATCCGGTTGTTCGAACTGTATTCCTGCCAGCTTCTGGAAATCCAGCCGCTCTCCGCCGAGTGTGCGGCGTTCCGGCCAGGTCAGGGCATATTGAATAGGAAGATGCATATCCGGAGTTCCCAGCTGGGCAATGACCGCACCGTCCCGGAATTCAACCATGGAATGGATAATGCTCTGCGGTTGTACGACAACTTCTATCTGCTCTGGAGGCAGAGAAAAAAGCCATCCTGCCTCACACACTTCCAGTCCTTTATTAACCATCGTGGCGGAATCAATCGTGATCTTTGCTCCCATGGACCAGTTCGGATGTTTCAGGGCATCGGCCGCTCTTACATGTTCCAGTTCTTCTCTTGTTCTGCCCCGGAACGGTCCTCCCGATGCCGTAATGATCAACTTGCTGATCTCGCTGTGATCAGCTCCCTGCAGGCATTGAAAAACTGCACTGTGCTCACTGTCCACAGGCAGAATCTTTACATCTTTTTCTGCAGCCAGAGGCATGATCAGATGTCCGGCTGTAACGAGTGTCTCCTTATTGGCGAGAGCAATGTCCTTTCCCGCACGGATGGCCGCCAGTGTGGGACGGATACCGATCATCCCTACGATCGCAGTCACCACGATATCTGCCTCTTCCAGCTCAGCCAGCGCGATCAGTCCTTCCATTCCGGATTCCACCCGGACAGGAAGATCGGCCAGTCTGATCCGCAGATCTGCGGCGGCTTCTTTATCATACAGCACAGCCAGTTCGGGCCGGAATTCCCGAACCTGTTTTTCCAGAAGATCGACCTGCCTGTTTGCGGCAAGTGCAACGATTTCCATATCCTTCTGACTGCGCACAATATCCAGTGTCTGCGTACCGATAGAGCCTGTGGATCCCAACAGGCTGATTTTTTTCTTTTTTCTTTCTGTATTCATAAGATTCCTTTTACAGATAACGGTGAAAACACCGCTGAGATATGTCTGCCGCTCATCCCACAAGCAGCAGAGCCATAAGATAGACGACCGGCGCTGTAAAGATCACACTATCAAACCGGTCAAGAATTCCTCCGTGTCCCGGGATCAAAGTTCCAAAATCCTTGATCCCTGTCTGTCTTTTAATGGCTGACGCAGAGAGATCTCCGATCATGGACACAGCCGCACCAACCAGGCAGATCAGCATATAGGCACCTGTCTGCCGTGTTGTAAACAACCCGTACAAAAACCCGAGGATCACGGCACCTGCCAGACCTCCGACAGCACCTTCAACTGTCTTTTTTGGGCTCAGGACCGGAGTCATTTTGTGTTTTCCAAAGAGCATGCCCGCGCAATACGCACAGGTATCGCTTCCCCAGGCTGAAAGAAAAATCAGCCACACCAGATACCGGCCATTGTTCATGACCCGGATCAGATATACACAGGAAAGCATAACGCCGACATAAACCACTGCAAAAACAAGGTTTTTAACCTGATCGATCGTATAGGACGGAAACGTAAACACATATAATCCAAGGATCAGGATCAGTGCTGCCAGGATGCCAAGCCATCCGATCTGTGTCGGAAACAGTCCGATAAAGGCATAATAAACAGCTACAGCAAGATATCCGAATAACTCAAGCCGGTTTGGCTTTGTCCCTGTTCGTATCCCCAGCGCACGGAACAATTCCGACATACCTATTACAGAAAGGATCAGTGCTGCGGCAAACAGGATCCATCCTCCGCTGCATATAATGAGCAGCGCCAGAATGACCAGGATCACACCGCTGATCAGCCTTGTCACGAACGAGCCGGCAGTTTTTCTTGTCAGATACTGAAGGATCAGCATAATACCGACTGCGGTCAGTCCGATAATATACAGCAAGATCACACACCTCCGTAACGACGGTCACGCCCATTAAAGGCAGCAATGGCATCGAGCAGTTCCTTTTTTCCAAAAGCCGGCCACGGCACCGGTGTAAAATAAAACTCCGTATAAGCCAGCTGCCACAGCAGAAAATTAGAAAGCCGCTGTTCTCCGCTGGTCCGAATAAGAAGGTCGGGATCCGGAACACCTGCCGTATCCAGATATGACTCTATCATATTCCCGGTAACACGGCCATCAGGCAGCAGACCTTTTCTCGCATCATCTGCAAGCCTCGTAACAGCGCGTTCAATTTCATCCCTGCCGCCATAGTTTAATGCAATCTGGAAAAGCATCTTGTCATAGACTCCGGACACTTCTTCCAGATACCGGATACTTTCCTGGATATCCGGATCCAGTCCAGCGGTATCTCCGATGATCCGGATCCGCATCTGTCTGCGGTGGGCAGTCTTGACCAGCTTTTTCAGATATCTTCTGAAAAGATCCATCAGAACCTTTACTTCATCCTGCGAGCGCTTCCAGTTTTCTGTTGAGAACGCATACACTGTCAGATAGGGGACCCCCATATCTCCTATCACATTACACATTTTTTCCAGGTTGTCACATCCTACAATGTGCCCGTAGCTTCGGGGCATCCCTTTGGATCTGGCCCATCTGCCGTTCCCGTCCAGTATAATGGCAATATGCTGCGGAAGTACAAGATCTTCCGGAATCTGTTCTTTAGCTTTTTTCATACAGTCATGATTTCTTTGGATTTTTCTTCAACAGCCTTATCGATCTTTTTGATATACGTATCCGTCAGTTTCTGCACGTCTTCCTGCAGACCCTCGATCACATCCTTTGAGATATCTTCTTTTTCCAGCTTCTTGAATTTCTCATTGGCATCACGGCGGATATTTCGAACAGCAACCTTGGCCTCCTCACCTTTTTTCCGAACATCCTTGGCCAGATCCTTACGGCGTTCCTCTGTCAGTTCCGGAAATACCAGACGAATGACTTTGCCGTCTGTATTCGGATTGATCCCGAGATTGGACATCTGAATAGATTTGTTGATCTCGGATATCAGGCTGGGCTCCCACGGCTGGATCTGCAGCATCCGTGCTTCCGGAACAGTAATATTTGCCACCTGCTGAAGAGGCGTCTGTGTACCGTAATAGTTGACGGTTATCCTGTCCAGAACGTGCGGATTGGCACGTCCGGCTCTGATCGTACCGAATTCACTCTCCAGATTTGTCAGCGTTTTTCCCATTTTCACTTCATAGGCCTGAATTCTTTCATCCATTTTCTTTACCTCCCTGACAGAATGTCATTCATACCGTCACTTCTGTTCCGTGAATAATCCCGTGTGCCGCATCAATAATACTGTTCGGCTCATTCAGGCCGAAAACGATCATCGGCATGTGGTTTTCTTTTGCAAGAATAGACGCTGTCATGTCGACGACCTGCAGGTTCTGATCGATAACCTCCTGAATGGACAGTCTTTCAAATTTTACGGCATCGGGGTTCTCTTTCGGATCACTGTCGTATACGCCGTCAACAGCTTTTGCGAGCAGCAGCGCATCTGCATCGATTTCTATCGCGCGCAGTATGGCCGTTGTGTCAGTTGAAAAATACGGATGCCCTGTTCCGCCTCCGAAAAACACGACCATATTCCTCGAGAAATACTTATTACAGCGATCTTTCGAAAAGGTCTTTGTAAAATCTCCGCAGGCAAAGGGAGTCAGGACTGATGTCATCATTCCCTGTGAACGGAAGATTTCAGAGACATAAATACAATTCATGACTGTTGCCAGCATGCCGATCTGATCAGCCTTTGTGCGGTCAATATTCTTGCTGGAACGTCCGCGCCAGAAATTTCCTCCGCCGATTACAATACCGACTTGTGTTCCCTCATCGGCAATCGTTTTAACCTGTTTTGCAACTGCAGTGACGACCTTTTCATCAAATCCTGTCCTGTTTTCTCCGGCCAGGGCTTCTCCGCTCAACTTCAGCAATACTCGTTTCATAAAGTCCTCCCTGTTATGCAGTCCTGTTCAGTGTCTTATCCAGTATAGCACACATTGAAACTCTTTCACAGCTGTGCAACAACAAAGATCTCATATATTGCACGGATTGCCGCCTCAAAATCACGGTTCTCCACACCGATAATGATATTCAGCTCTGAGGATCCCTGATCGATCATTTTTACATTGACATGGGCATGTGCCAGTGCAGAAAAAATCCTGCCGGCCGTACCGCGTGTACGCCGCATGCCCCTGCCTACTACGGCGATCAGTGCCAGATCCGACTCCAGTTCGATCATATCCGGGCGTACTTTTCTGTGAAGGCCGGCAATGATCTGCTGCTCATGCGGTTCAAATTCATGCTGATTGACAAACACAGAAAACGTATCTATACCTGAGGGTATATGTTCAAATGTCATTCCGGCATCTTCAAATACCTCCAGCACACGGCGCCCGAATCCGACTTCTGTATTCATCATGGCTTTTTCGATCGTAATAGAGGCAAATCCCTTTTTCCCTCCGATCCCCGTGATCGTATAACGAGGCTTGTTGCAGGTGCTCTCCACTACCATGGTGCCGGGATCCTCCGGATGATTTGTGTTCCGCACATTGATCGGTATTCCTTCTTTTCGAAGCGGAAAAACAGCATCTTCATGAAGAACTGTCGCTCCCATATAGGACAATTCACGCATTTCCCGGTAAGTGATCGTCGTGATCGGCACGGGATCTTTTACGATCCTCGGGTCAGCCATCAAAAAACCTGATACATCCGTCCAGTTTTCATAAAGATCTGCATGGATTGCTTTTGCGACGAGCGATCCTGTAATGTCTGAACCGCCGCGTGAAAATGTTTTGATCGTACCGTCAGGCTTAGCACCGTAAAACCCGGGAATAACAGCCCTGGGCAGCTTTTCCAGAACAGCTGCCATGCGTTTGTCAGTCCTGCGGTCGTCAAAATCTCCGTCCTCATCAAAAGAAACAACCTCCGCCGCGTCCACGAAAGGAATTCCGAGATAGGCAGCCATGATAAGGCCGTTCAGATACTCCCCGCGTGAAGCCACATAATCTGTAACCACACCTTCCCGGATCCGGTCCCCGATCGTCCGGAATTCCTCATCCAGATCCAGACTGATACCAAGTCCCCGGACAATTTCCTCATAACGGTCCCGGATATTGCACAGTATCTGTGAAAAATCCTCCCCTTTATCCGCCTGTTCCTTGCAGCTGTACAGCATATCCGTGACCTTTGAGTCGTTGGCATAACGTTTGCCCGGTGCGGAAGGGATCACATACCGGCGGTCATCTTCCGCGCGGATAATATCTCCTGCTTTTCTGAACTGCTCCGAACTGGCGAGAGAACTCCCGCCGAATTTTACAACTTTTATCATGTTCTGTCCTTCCTGTGTCTGCTTGCTTTAGTTTTTCTGATCCTGATCTGCATTCTCTTCTGTCAGTACGACAGCAAGTCACATGATCAGATTTCCTTTTTTCTCACTGTCTGAAAAAGTCTTCGAAATCGCAGCTTCTTTTTTCACGCATTCATCCGCTGCCTCTCTGATCCGGTCATAATCCTCCGGCTTCTTCCACATACGATCCGGATTGGGAAGATAGTCGCGGCGTATATAGGACATGGTTTCTTTTTCACCCTTTACAGCAAGCATGCCAAGCAGATATACCAGCTGCTCTTTTACGTCACTGTGTACAAACCACATTCTATCGAGACTTTTCATGAGATACACATAGGGGGCTGTATCATCATATACCGCTCCCAGATATACTTTTGATGCACCAATCCTGTCGGCGATCATTTCCGCCACATATTTCCTCGGAATAGGCATACCGGCCAGTATTGTATCAGCATTCAGATCATAATCGACCCAGTACTCAAAATGATGACGGTTCCTCCCCTTGTGATGAAGCCACGAATAGGAAACTCCGATCGCCTCACGCTCCGCATTGTTGGGACTTCTGTTTCCCTGCCAGTATCTTGCTCCGGACAGAAATTCGACCGGAGAGTACTTGGAAAGATCATGAACAATTCCCTGGCGGATCAGCCCCATACGAAAACAATACCGCATCACGATCCATCTATGTTTTGTTATTGTCCTGAAATGCTGCCAGGCATAAGCCATATTGCCGTTTCCTCACCCATATCCTGCCTGCCGTTTTTTCCTATGCCTTTCTGCCTGTCTCCGCATCTTTCTTTGCAATAAGGATATATATCGTCCGCGCAGAGACCATGACCCATTTATCTTTTATCTGTACAGAAGGTTCTT
>CACZSZ010000253.1 GCA_902783945.1 uncultured Lachnospiraceae bacterium | reverse complement strand
GTGTTGACATCGGTGATGTCGCCCATAATATTGTACAGATCGCACTCCAGACCATACGGGATCAGATAAGAGTCCACGATCGTATATATGTCCTCGTGCTGGATCCGCCGCGAGATCATGGAATACGCGTCAATATCTTCCATCGTCAGGCTTTCGATCGCTTCCTCATCGCCTTTCTGTGCAGCTGCAAACAGAGAATTCCGCTGCTCCAGCTTTTTTACGTCGGCTTTCTGCATTTTCTGATCTTTTATTACAGGCAGAAGGATCGTTCCTGTGTCAGCCAGCGCTGACAGAGCAACGGACGACGTCTTTTTCGGAGGGATCTTTCTGGCGGCGGCTTCCAGGTATTCAGCCGTATTCGTCAGGTAAAAAATTACCGTCGTCCCGACCCGGATATCGTCACACGCCACGGCAAACGATGTCGTGCGCAGGTGGCGCTCGATCCCGATATGGTCATAGGATGTGACCTGAGCACTGCGGAAATACGGATAATAGTATTCCATCCGGAAAAGATTTTCCCTGTCGTATTCCCCGCAGACCGCAATGCCGATATCCGGCGCGTATTCTTTTGATATCTCCGCAAACAGATGTCCGTCTTCTGTCTCCACCACTTTCTTATAATCATGGTTCAGAAGGACATCCTGCAGAAGGCGGTCCTGTTCTTCGATTTCAGACAATCCGTCAAATCCGACCGCTTTTAAAAACTGATGCATGAATCTATTGCCTTTCCGTAAAACTTATTTCTGTTTTTTGGGGATCAGGACTTCTTTCCCGCCCATATACGGACGCAGGACTTCCGGGATCCGTACGGAACCGTCCGCCTGCAGATTGTTTTCCAGGAAAGCAATCAGCATACGCGGCGGAGCCACGACCGTGTTGTTCAGCGTGTGCGCCAGGTATTTGTTACCGTCGCTTCCCTGTACACGGATCTTCAGGCGGCGTGCCTGTGCATCACCGAGATTAGAGCAGCTGCCGACTTCAAAATATTTTTTCTGCCGGGGAGACCAGGCCTCAACGTCACAGGATTTGACCTTCAGATCAGCCAGATCACCGGAGCAGCATTCCAGTGTGCGCACCGGAATATCCATAGAGCGGAACAGATCGACGGTGTTCTTCCACAGCTGATCGTACCAATACGGGCTGTCTTCCGGTTTGCAGACAACGATCATTTCCTGCTTCTCGAACTGGTGGATCCGGTATACACCGCGCTCTTCCAGGCCGTGGGAACCCTTTTCTTTGCGGAAACAGGGTGAATAACTGGTCAGTGTCTGCGGCAGATCTGCCTCCGGCAGGATCTGATCGATGAATTTGCCGATCATGGAATGTTCACTTGTTCCGATCAGGTACAGATCTTCTCCCTCGATCTTGTACATCATGGCATCCATTTCAGCAAAGCTCATGACGCCTGTCACGACATTGCTGCGGATCATGTACGGCGGGATATAATAGGTAAATCCGCGGTCGATCATGAAATCGCGCGCATAGGCCAGAACGGCGGAGTGCAGTCTCGCGATGTCACCTTTCAGATAATAGAATCCGTTTCCGGCTACGCGGTGCGCCGCATCCAGATCCAGACCGTCGAATGTATCCATGATCTCGGCATGATACGGTACTTCATAATCCGGAACGACCGGCTCCCCGAATTTTTCGATCTCTACATTCTCCGTATCATCTTTACCGATCGGTACGGACGGATCTATGATCTGCGGAATGACCATCATCCGCTTATTGATCTCCTCGTCAACCTCTTTCTGTCTTGCCGTCAGTTCATCAATCCTGCTGCCGTCTGCGGCTACACGCTTCTTGGCTTCCTCAGCCTCATCACGTTTTCCCTGTCCCATCAGCTTCCCGATCTCTTTTGAAGCTTTGTTCCGCTCGGCACGCAGTGCTTCCACTTCCTGCAGGATCTCACGGCGCTCTTTGTCCAGTGCGATGACTTCATCAACCATCGGAAGCTTTTCTTCCTGGAATTTGTTGCGGATATTGGTTTTTACGGCTTCCGGATTCTCTCTCAGAAATTTAATATCGATCATTTTTTCTCCCTCTTTTCTGTCTGTATTATCTGCCGCTCAAAACATGTCATTCCTGTCATTGAAACGGTTTTATTCTGTCAGTTCCGGCATGCCCTCGTCGATACGCCGCCTTGATGCCTCCGTCCTTCCGGGTCTTACTGCCTGTTCTATTATTTCTTCTTCCGCATCCGGTTCTATACGCCGTATGCCTGCCGTTTCCGATGCCTGCCGGACCGGCCGGGCCGCCTCTGCTTCCGGTGCCTGCCGGATCGGCCGGGCCGCCTCTGCTTCCGGTGCCTGCCGGGCCGGCCGCGCCGCTGCTTCCGGTGCCTGCCGGATCGGATACGGAGTTGCTGTCACTTCCGGCTCCTTTTCCGGTTCACTGGCCGCCGCTGCCTTTTTGTTTCCGCCGGCCGCGGCCGTCTTGCTCTCTGACTTCGCTATTATCTCCTCCAGCATGCGCAGTTCGGCTTCTTCCGGTGTTTCAGCCCTCTTTCGTCTCTGCGCTGCCTGTTCAGCCAGCTTCTTCTCTGTCTTGGCCTCTTCCACAGCTTCTCTGCGTGCACGTTCCTCATCATGTTTCTTTCTTCGGGAAACATTTGCAGCGGCTTCGGCTTCACCAAACCGGGATGCCCGGCGGAGCGCCTCGATCTCCTCATCACTTAACATAATGTAGGAGGTTCCCTTTACGACATCCTTCAGATACAGATAACAGTTATCTCTGCTGTGAATGGCATTCAGAACAAATCCGGTATTTGTCTGATCGAGCATTGCCAGGGCAAAACTCATCTTTCCGCCGACATCTTCGAACGCATCATATTTGACAATTCCGTATTTGCACAGCATGCTGTTATACTGATGCTGCAGATCGATCAGATCCTCTCTGCTCCGTTCCTGACCGGACCGGAGTTTTCCGAGTTCCCGCAGCCGGCTCGTCATGGCTTTTTCCACAGATTGTCCGTCGGAACCTTTCATAAAAAGGTTATATCTTCTCTGCAGGCGATTCATACGCACGTTCATATTGAAAACAATTACCAGAAGTGCGATCACCAGAACAAACAGCAGGAAGATCACAAATCCCGCACCGGCATTTCCAAATACATCATTCATATACTCACCCCTCTGTCAGCTCTGC
>CACZSZ010000252.1 GCA_902783945.1 uncultured Lachnospiraceae bacterium | reverse complement strand
TGAAAGCCTTTCATTATACATAAAAGTGAAAAAAGTCCTGTGTATCAGGATAGTTGACAGCCCCACCTGTATAGGCTCAAAATCACCATATAGATAATATTTTAGTTTTTTAAAAATCTGAATAGGCTTAAAGCCACAGAATGGTGGTATATCAAGCTGTATAATCCCCATCCGGTAGTTTGAAATCAAAATATATATCTTCGGGTGCAGCAACTGACATGGGAACGCGGAACAAGTGCGCTCCATTCGCCTTTTTCGAGCCCTCGATGTATTCCATATGACCAGACCCGATATAGGTAAAAGGAAGCTGGATGCCGTCTTCATTGTCTACTTTTCGAACAAAGATCTCCATTCTCTTGCTTGCCTTCAAGCCATTCAATTCCTTTTCACTGACATTCGCGACCGTTTCCCATTGGAAGGTACTCGGATCGATGTATCCGTCTGCATATTTCAAGTCCTCTTTTGTGCTCTTTCCTTTGATCACGGTAACATAAGCATATACAACACCGTCGTAGTTCTTAGTGCCCTGCATAATATCCCCCGGGTTATTCAATAACAGCTGCTGCACCTGTTCTTTCCGATACTTTGCCCACAAATGGAAACGTTCCCCTGATACCTCTCCATAAAAATCGACATCGTATTTTCCGAGACCATACTCCAGAAGATCCTTCAGATACGCTTCAAAAACCACATCTCGTTTTATATCACGTAAAGACAATTCTCCATCCTGCTCATCAAAGAAACCGCTGGCAAGCATATAGTACAGGGCATGTTCAAAAGATGCCATCTCCCAGTTTTTCACTGTCCGGCTCAGATTTTCAATCATTCTGCCGAGTTTCGCATTCCCGGCATGAAGGAGAAGCTCCTGAATGATCAGATATTCATACGGCCGCACAATGGGAAGCATCTCAGAAACGTATTTGATAAAGGCTTCCTGCCGCTCATCAAATGATGGCAGTTCTTCCTCACCGATCGCCTGCAGAAATCCATAGTAAGATGCTGTCTTTCGTCCACCAATCCTTGACTGCATGAATTTAATCAGATCCGGTGCGTAATCGTTGTTCAGATAATCCACATGCTGTGGATATGTCGGAGAACTGATATATTTCTTAAAATTCCGATAATCCTGCGCAAGGTATACTTTGGTATTGAAGTTGACCTCGTCAATATAAGACAGAATCTCCTTTTTGCTCAAATCGTCCAGATGAATTTCAACACCATAGTCCGCCAGTCCAATGCTTACAAAATCATCCGCGATCAAAGCAGCGATCAGCTTTTTCTCTACGACAAAGTTCTCGGATAGATTTCCGAGAGCAAAGGCGATCTGCACGCTTCGTTTATAGTCATTTCCAATGAAATCCAGCACTGTGACATATTGCTTCCCTTCATATTTCCGGAGGCCTCGACCCAGCTGCTGAATAAAAATCGTTTGCGAATCTGTCGGCCGGAGGAAAAGAACCATATTAACTCCGGGAATATCTACGCCTTCATTCAGGATATCTACGGTGAACAAAATCTCCAGATCTGCGGAGTCATCCTGCAGGTCCTTGTATGTACGAACACGTTCTCCAATAGAATTTCTGCCGGTAAGATAAGCTGTATTATAATAATCCCCCATCGCCTGGGACATCCGGATTGCATGAGAAATATCCCGACAGAAAGCAAGGGCTTTCAGTTTCTTCCCAGGCAGTCGATGCTTTTCAATCATTTGATAAATGAAATCAATGTGACGATCATCGGAAAACTGCTCAACAAATTTGTGCCCTTTAGTTGCCTGTATCCCATATTCGATCAGTTCATCCCGGATACCATAGTACTTAAACGGGACGACCAGTCCGTTAATAATGGCATCCCGGAGGCGTAATTCATAGGGCACGTTCTGGTCAAACAGAGATACAACATCTTCCCCGTCCATTCGTTCCGGTGTTGCTGTAATGCCCAGTAAAAACTGCGGTTCAAAGTAATTCAGGATTTTCCGGTAGGTCTCTGCAGCCGCGTGATGACATTCATCGATAATAATGTAATCCCAGGTATGCCGTTCAAAAAGCTCCAGGGAATTTGCCATGGTCACGTTTGTTGCAAAAACAAAGTCGGCGTCAAATTCTTTATATTCTCCATTATA
>CACZSZ010000251.1 GCA_902783945.1 uncultured Lachnospiraceae bacterium | reverse complement strand
GCCGATCATCCCGGGCATCCCGATGAACCACACCTTCTTCAAACCGGACAGCGGCGTGAAGGCTGCCATGGACGGATGGCTGAAGAACGGCGGCACACATCATGAAGTGATGTGGATCGGCGATCATATGAACCGCCTGGAGCAGCTCTGCAATATCCTCGGTGTGGAGTTTGTAGCTGTATGATCCAGTCTTAAAGTAAGTGTAAAACAATTCATCCTATCCCAAGAATTGAAAATCGGGCCGCCGTACAGAGCATCATTGCGGCGGCCTTGATTTGTTCTCTCATGGGGTACTTTGCTTTGTAAGGAAAAGTGCTGTAGAAGTAAAAAAGATTACGGAGAAACAAACTGATCAAAGGATGAGGAAAGGGCTCGGAAGATGAGAAAAGTGAAGTGGGGCGTTCTGGGGACGGCCGGTATCGCGGATGGCTGTACGATTCCGGGGATGATGCAGGCAGAAAACTGTGAGCTGTATGCGATTGCCGGCAGAAATCCGGAAAAGGTGGATGATTTCCGGAAACGGTTCGGGTTTGAAAAAGGGTATTACAGCCTGGAAGAGATGCTTGATGATCCGGATGTGGAAGCTGTCTATATTCCTCTGCCGAATGATCTGCACCGTAAGTACGTGATCAGAGCGGCGGAAAAAGGGAAACATATCCTCTGTGAAAAGCCTCTGGCTCCGAGTGAAGCGGAATGCCGGGAAATGATCGAAGCGGCAGATGCAAACGGTGTGATCCTGATGGAGGCATTTGCTTATCTGCACAGTCCGCTCATGAAAACTATCAAGGCGGAACTGGATGCCGGGACGATCGGAGACGTTCTCTACATGGATTCGGTTTTTCTGACTTCTTCCTATGATATGAGCAATATCCGGATGCGCAGGGAGACCTGCGGCGGAAGTCTGTATGACCTCGGCTGTTATAATACGACCCAGATCCTCTGGATGCTGGGACAGGAGCCGGAAGAGATCAAAGCTTCCGCGGATTTTTCAGAAGAAAAAGTGGATATGTTCACGCAGGCTTTTATGAAATTTCAGGACGGAAAACGCGCTTCCATGCGGTGCGGCATGGTTCTGCAGAATTCCGCTGTTCTCGCGGGAGAATATCACCGGCTGGACGGCCTTGTCGTGTTTGGAACAAAGGGTTCCCTGACATGCGGAGCACAGTTCAACGAGGACGGCGAACTGTCCTATACGATATGTACCGGGGGCGTTTCCGAGACCAGAAAGGTATCGGTGCCGCAGAACTACCGGTTGGAAGTGGAACAGCTCGGGCGCTGCATAACGGATGGCGAGACGCCCTATGTATCTCATGAATTCACATTGAAAAATGCACGGATCATGGACCGTATTTTAAAAGAAATCGGATATTAAAGAAAATTGGGTATTGAAGGAATTGGTGTACTGAAGGAAAATAATTACGGTAAGACAACGATTGCGGAAGGACACTGAGTGCCAGGAAAGGAGAGTACAGCTTGAAAATCGAAGCGTTTGGCTTTTCGAAGAAAGCCGGAAAAGAAGCAACATTGATCACTGTAGAAGGAAAGAACGGGATGTCGTTTTCCGTGACGGATTACGGCGCGGCGCTGGTGAAGATCTGTGTGCCGGACAGGACCGGGAAGCCGGTGGATGTATGTCTGGGCTACACATCCGTTGAAGGCTATGAAAACAACTGGGGTTATCTCGGAGCCATTATCGGCCGGATCACGAACCGGATCAAAGACGCAAGATTCACGTTCCAGGGGAAGGAATATCTGCTGGATAACAACGACGGCGGACAGACGCTGCACGGCGGTGAAAAAGGTCTGGACAAACGGATCTGGGGATATCAGCTGCTGGAAGACATCAATGCCGTGGCATTCTACATGACCTGTCCCGACGGTGACCAGAATATTCCGGGAGAGGTGCATATCTGCGTGACGTACCGTCTGACCGACGAAGGCGGGCTGCGGATCTCCTATTCCGCTGTACCGGAGCAGGATACGCTGATCAATATGACGAACCACACCTATTTCAATCTGAGCGGTCATAATGCGGGTGACTGTCTGGATACGACAGTCTGGATCAATGCGGATTTCATGAACGGCGTGAAGCCCGGTGTCTGCCCGAACGGCGAGATCGTCTCCGTGAAAGGCACACCCTTTGATTTCACGGAACCGCACAAAATCGGAGAACGTATCCATGATGACTCTTGTAAGGCATTGGCGATCTGCGGCGGATATGACGGCAACCACGTACTGAACGAGTACGACGGATCGGTGCGGAAAGTGGCATGCGCCCATGCAGATGATACCGGGATCACGATGGAAGTCTGGACCGACCAGCCGGGCATGACCTTCTACAGTTCCAACTTTGTGGATGGCTACACGGATGGCAAAGACGGCATGACATATCAGAAATATGCGGGATTCTGCATGGAGACGCAGCATTATCCGGATTCTCCGAACAACCCGCACTTCCCGTCGATCGTGTATAAAAAAGGACAGGCTTTCTTCAGCGAGACGACATACGTATTCTCGGTACAGTAAAGAAACAGACAGAGAAAAACTCAGCCGTCATCAGTTCGCCTGGAAAACCGGAAGGAGAAATGTTTCATGAATAATTTCACTTTTTATATCCCGACCAGATTCATCTTCGGAAAGGATGAAGAAAACAATGTCGGTAAATATGTCAAAGCAGAAGGCGGCACGAAGGTCCTGATCCATTATGGCGGGGGAAGCGCGGTCCGGTCCGGTCTGCTGGACCGTGTGAAGGCTTCTCTCGAGGCGGAAGGCATTGGCCATGTGGAACTGGGCGGTGTACAGCCGAATCCGAAGAGCAGTCTGGTCTATAAGGGGATAGAACTCTGCCGCAGGGAGGGCGTTGATTTTATCCTGGCTGTCGGCGGAGGCAGTACCATTGATTCTGCCAAGGGAATAGCGGCAGGCGTGGTTTATGACGGTGATTTCTGGGATTTCTATCAGGGAAAATGGATAGAGAAATCTCTTCCGGTGGCAACGATCCTGACGATTGCTGCAGCGGGCAGCGAAGGAAATGGTGACACGGTCGTGACAAAAGAAGTAGAAGGCGGCAATCTGAAGCGCGATGCACACGGCGACGCGATCCGCCCGAAATTCACGATCCTGAATCCGGCCCTGACGCAGACTGTTCCGCCGTATCAGACGGCGAGCGGCATCACGGATATCATGGCGCATCTGTTCGAGCGGTATTTTACGAACACGCCAGAGGTCGGAACTTCCGACCGTCTGATCGAAGCGCTTCTGATGAGTATCATCGATGAAGCACCGTGCGTGATGGCGGATCCTGATAATTATGATGCGCGCGCAAATATCATGTGGGCCGGCATGCTGGCACACAATGACACAGCCGGCGTGGACCGTGAACAGGACTGGTCCAGTCACAATATCGAACACGAACTGTCAGCCCTGTATGACTGTACGCACGGTGCCGGACTGGCAGTGGTCTTCCCTGCCTGGATGAAATATGTGTACAAACATGATGTGAACCGGTTTGTACAGCTGGCGACACGTGTCTGGAAATGCGAGCTGAATGAAGAGAACCCTGAGGAAACGGCACTTGCGGGCATTGCGGCCCTGCAGGCTTTCTGGAAATCCATCGGCATGCCGTCCACGATAGCGGAAGTCGGCGGCAAAGAAGAGGATATCGATTATATGGCACACACCGCCTGCTGGGGCGATGTTCGCACCGGAAGCTTCGGATGTTTTGTGGAACTGCACGAAGAGGATGTGAAGGCGATATACAGGCTGGCATTGTAAGATGCCGGAGGCAGGCTGCGTTTTGCAGACATTTTACTGCCCGGCAGTCGATGCCCGGACTTAAAAGGTATCATTACGGGGCAGTCTGTAACGGACTGCCCCGTGTGATTATGAGTTTTGCGGGTCATTCCCTTATAAGAAAAAGAAAATGAAAAATGAAGAGAACAGCAGAATAATCCGGGTGGTTTCTCTGAACATGATCGTTGTCGGTATGACGACGATCATTCTGGGAACGCTGCTGCCTGCCATGCGGGCAGATTACGGATTTGATTATGCATTCGGCGGCACACTGATCTCGGCTACGTCGGTGGGAACGGTACTGATGAATCTGATGACAGGATTTCTGACGCTGAGGATCGGGCAGAAACGCAGTTATCTGGCGCTGATCCTTGTCGGAACACTGGGTTTTATCCTGATGCTGCTGACAAGAAATCCGTCAGTACTGCTGATCGCCTGTCTGATGACCGGAGCATCCAAGGGTGCCGGATCGACCTACAGCAGCGGGATCATAAATCAGATTTCCGGTGAGGACAGCAGTCTGATGAATGCTGTTCATATGTTTTTTGCCGTCGGAGCCTGCCTGGCGCCGCTTATTCTGCTCATGAGCGTGCAGGGCGCGCTTGGATGGCAGGGCGCGGTACTGATCCTGGCCATAGCGGGCATGATCCCTTTTTCTGCCGGTCTGCGAATGAAGCTGCCGGCCCTGCAGATACAGAAAAGCAGTAAAAAACGCGTGGACTGGGGCTTTTTCCGGGAGCGGCGTTTCTGGATCTCGGAGGGAATGCTCTTTTGCTATATGACGGTCGAAACAGCGGTCATCGGCTGGATAGTCACTTATTTCCGCGACGCCGGGGCTGCGGCTGAGAACTACGCACAGATCCTGAATATTGTCTGCTGGCTGGCTGTGCTTGCCGGCAGGCTGCTGTGCGCTGTCCTTGCAAAAAAAATGAGTACGCCCCGCCTGCTTCTGATCCTGTCAGTGTTTTCCATGTCGGCGTTTGTACTGATGCTGTTTCTGCACAGCCTGGGCGGCATGTTTTTGGTCATGATCCTGCTGGGTCTCGGTTTTTCCGGTGTATTCGGATGCTGTATCACCAATGCGGGGGAACTGTTCAACAGATATCCGGTCAGCCTGGGCGTTTTTACGACGCTGGCCAGCATCGGAGCGATTTTTGTACCTGCGGTGATGGGCGCCGCGGCAGACCGTGTGGGAATTGCCGCTGCCATGAGGATCCTTATCGTATTTTTTGCGGGACAGACTCTTTTTTCTGCTGTCAATCTGATCGATCACGCGCGCGGCTGAAGAGGACAGAATATGGAAGGTGAAAATACCGCTCTGGTCAACCGGGTACTGAAAGAATACTATGAGAAGAACCTTTCTCAGAAAGAAATCGCCTACATCGAGCATGTTTCCAAATCGACGGTCAGCCGGATCATTTCCAGAGCGAAGGAAGAAGGGATCGTTCAGATCGAACTGAGGCTGGATCATGTCTCTGCAGAAAAGCTGGAAAAGGATCTGCAGGAATGCTTTGATCTGGAAAAGGTACATGTCTGTCCGGAGATCCTGCCGGATCTGCAGAGCCGGATGCAGGATGTGGCGCGGAGTCTGGCAAAGGATCTGAAGAATCTGCTGCAGGACGGCGATATTCTTGCAGTGGGATGCGGACCGATACCGGAAATGCTGGCCGGCGTGATGCCGGCATACGGCACGTTTCCCGGCGGAATCCGGGTGGTTCAGGCCTGCGGGACGGTTCTGAGCGGACAGGATGGTTTTTCTGCATACAGGGAGCTGCAGCGGTTTGCGGAAAAACTCTGTGCCGTGCCTCAGATGCTGCCGGTCCCGGTACTGATGAGCAGTGCAGCACTTGCCGGTGCGCTCCGGTCGGAGCCGCAGATCGCGGCGGTGCTGTCGCTGGCAGAAAAAGCGGATGTCTGTATTTTCACCGCCGGAACAATGGAAAATATAACGAAACTGCTGAGAAGCGGGATGATCGACCGTGAGCAGTTCGGAAAACTGATGGAAGAAAGAACAGCAGGAGATGTACTGTTTCACTTTCTGGACCGCACCGGGAATCTGGCTGATCCGAATCTGGATGCGCGGACGATGTCAGTTTCTTTTGAAGGTCTGAAAAAGAAAAGGCTC
>CACZSZ010000250.1 GCA_902783945.1 uncultured Lachnospiraceae bacterium | reverse complement strand
AGTGCACTGTCCAATGTCTCGTTTTCTTTGACGATCACATTTGCCATTGCCCAGACCTAACCTCCCTCCGGTTGTGGACTTGTGCCTTTACAGGATCATAATTTGCGGCACGATAAATATTATATCAGTTTTCCTAAAAAGGTCAATACTTTTGTAACACTAGTATGTGTTCAGCCTATCTGAGCACGGAGCAGATCCGGAACCGCTTTCAAAAGCGTTTCAATACCGGACGGATCTTTTCCGCCTGCCTGTGCCATATTCGGACGTCCGCCGCCGCGTCCGCCTATATAAGAGGCAGCTTCTTTAATAAGGTTGCCGGCATGAGCGCCTGCTTTCTGTGCTGCATCGGTCGCCATGACAACAAGGCCGACCTTTCCTTCTTTTTCAGAGACCAGGACGATAACGCCCTCTCCGATTTTGTCCCGCAGCTGGTCGCCGAGATCACGCAGTCCGCCGCCATCCACATCTGGAACGGAAGCAGCCAGAAGTTTGACACCACCGATTTCCTGTACGCTGTCTTCAATATTACCGACTTTCCCGGCGGCCAGTTTGCTCTTTAATGCTTCATTCTCATGCTGCAGACGTTTGATTTCCGCAGCCTGTTTCTGCAGGTGGTCTGCCAGCTCAGCCGGTGCGATCTTTGCGGCAGCTGCAGCATTATGCAGAAGGAGTTCTTCTTCTTCAAGATGACGGATCACATTGCTTCCCGTCAGTGCTTCAATCCTGCGCACACCGGCGGCAATTCCAGTTTCACTGATGATCTTGAACCAGAAAATATCCGCTGTATTTTTGACATGAGTGCCGCCGCAGAGTTCTCTGGAGAAACTGCCCATGGAAACGACACGGACCTTTTCGCCGTACTTCTCGTCAAACAGAGCCATCGCACCGGTTTTGCGGGCATCCTCCAACGACATGATGTCTGTCTGCACAAAGAGCCCTTCACGGATTTCCTGATTGACAAGTTCTTCGACCTTATGGATCTCCTCTGTCGTCATTGGCTGGAAATGCGAAAAGTCAAAGCGAAGACGGGTCGGACTGACAAGAGAACCCTTCTGCTCAACATGATCACCCAGAACCGTTTTCAGTGCTTTCTGCAGCAGATGTGTGGCACTGTGGTTTTTGCAGGTGTCCTGGCGGCTTTCGTAGTCGACTGTCAGGGTCGCAGCATCTCCGCAGTGTACTTCACCGGATTCGACAACGCCGATATGGCCAAGTTTATCACCGCGCAGATGAACTGTCTCACGCACGCAGAACTTTCCCTGTGGTGTTTTTATGATACCTTTGTCACCTTCCTGTCCGCCCATAGTTCCGTAGAACGGAGATTTATCAGTAATGACGGTTCCTTCCTCGCCTTCTTTCAGAGTATCTGTGAGATCTTCCGGTTTTTCCCCTGATTTCTTTGTCAGCACCGTGATCTTTGAGTCACAGGAGAGCCAGTCATACCCGCAGAATTCTGTCGTGAGACTCGGATCGATCGTATCAAATACAGTAGCTTCAGCACCCATATAATTGGATACGGCACGTGCTTCCCGGGCTCTTGTCTGCTGCTCTTTCATGCAGGCAGCAAACCCTTCTTCGTCAACAGCATATCCTTTTTCTTCCAGAATATCCTGCGTCAGATCGAGCGGGAACCCAAACGTATCATACAGGCGGAAAGCATCGTCTCCAGCGAGAACCGTCTTCCCCTCCTGTTTCATCTTTTCTTCCATACCGGCAAGAATCGTCAGTCCCTGATCGATCGTACGGTTAAACTGTTTTTCTTCATTATTCAGAACATTGACAATAAAATCCTTTTTATCTACCAGCTCCGGATATCCGTCCTTGCTTCCTTCCATAACTGCGGTTGCCAGATCAGCAAGGAAAGCATGATCGATCCCCAGTTTTCTTCCATGTCTGGCAGCGCGGCGGATCAGACGGCGGAGCACATAACCGCGGCCTTCATTAGTCGGCATGATACCGTCCGAGATCATGAAGGTAGCTGAACGGATGTGGTCGGTTATAACTCGTATCGAGACATCTGTCTCATGATCCTGCAGGTATTTCACACCGGCAATACGGCACACTTCGTCCCGAAGAGCCCGCAGAGTATCGACATCAAAAATAGAATCGACGTCCTGTACTACAACGGCAAGTCTTTCAAGGCCCATCCCGGTATCGATATTCGTCTGCTCCAGACGTGAATAATGTCCTTCTCCGTCATTGTCAAACTGTGTAAAGACCAGATTCCAGACTTCCATGTAGCGGTCGCAGTCGCAGCCTACCGTACAGTCCGGCTTTCCGCAGCCGTATTTTTCACCGCGGTCATAGTAGATTTCAGAACAGGGGCCGCAGGGACCGGATCCGTGTTCCCAGAAATTATCTTCTTTGCCGAAACGGAAAATGCGTTCCGGTGCTATGCCCATTTTTTTATTCCAGATTTCAAAAGCTTCGTCATCGTCTTCGTAGATGGATGGATACAGGCGGTCAGCAGGAAGCCCCACGACTTCTGTCAGAAATTCCCAGGCCCACGGGATGGCTTCTTTTTTAAAGTAATCGCCGAATGAGAAGTTGCCGAGCATTTCAAAGAAAGTGCCGTGCCGTGCTGTTTTGCCGACATTCTCGATATCGCCGGTACGCACGCATTTCTGACAGGTTGTGACACGGCGGCGCGGAGGGATCTCTGCTCCCGTAAAATAAGGTTTCAGAGGAGCCATTCCCGAGTTTATAATCAGAAGACTGTTGTCATTGTGCGGGATCAGTGAGAAACTCTTCATGCGAAGGTGCTCTTTCCCCTCAAAGAAACGCAGAAACATCTCCCGCAGTTCATTGACACCGTAATTTTTCATTTGCGTTCTCCTATATGTGTTGGCATTATTTACATACTATTTTTTTGTAGTTCTTTTTTCCTTTTTTAAGAAGAATACCTTCTTCGGGAATCTCTTCCCTGGCGACAGTCTTTTTAATATCAGTCGTCTTTTCTCCGTCGAGAGAAACACCGCCCTGTTCGATGGCGCGCCGTCCTTCGGAACGTGTGCCTGCGAAACCTGCTTTAATCAGCAGCGTGATCAGATCACAGCTGCCATTTTCATCAAAATCTGTTTCTGTCAGAACCAGCTCCGGGATCTCTGCACCGTTACCGGCTCCGCCGAACAGAGCTTTGGCTCCTGCTTCCGCTTTTTTGGCCTCTTCTTCTCCATGTACCAGCGTTGTAAGTTCATAGGCAAGAATCTCTTTGGCACGATTCAGCTGGCTGCCTTCCCAGCTGTTCATCTCATTGATCTGTTCAAGCGGAAGGAATGTAAGAAGCCGGATACATTTCAGAACATCAGCATCTCCGACATTTCTCCAGTACTGATAAAAATCATACGGTGAGGTCTTGTCAGGATCCAGCCAGACAGCGCCGCTGACGGTTTTACCCATCTTCTTACCTTCAGAATTGAGCAGCAGCGTGATCGTCATGGCTTCGGCATCTTTTCCGAGCTTGCGCCGGATCAGTTCCGTTCCGGCCAGCATATTGCTCCACTGATCATCTCCGCCGAATTCCAGATTGCAGCCGTAATCGGTATAAAGTTTATAAAAATCATATGCCTGCATAAGCATATAATTAAACTCAAAGAATGTCAGTCCTTTTTCCCAGCGCTGTTTATAGCATTCAGCCGTCAGCATACGATTGACAGTAAAATGCGGTCCGACTTCCCGAAGAAATTCAATATAATTCAGATCCATCAGCCAGTCTGCATTATTGACCATAATGGCTTTGTCATCGCCGAATTCGATGAATCGCTCCATCTGTTTGCGGAAACATGCAATATTATGATCAATTGTCTCCCGTGTCATCATTTTACGCATATCCGTCTTACCGGAAGGATCTCCGATCATACCGGTTCCGCCGCCAAGAAGCGCGATCGGTTTGTTGCCGGCCATCTGAAGTCTTTTCATAAGACACAGGGCCATAAAATGACCGACATGCAGGCTGTCTGCTGTCGGATCAAAGCCGATATAAAAAGTTGCTTTTCCGGCATTTACCAGTTCGCGGACGGAATCTTCATCCGTCACCTGCGCGATCAGGCCGCGGGCCTGTAATTCTTCATAAATCTGCATATTCGTTTCCCCATTTATTCAACTTTTTTGTTTGACTGCTCTGTCAAAACACCTTAACTCACATATTCTACTGTAATTTCAAAAAAGCGTCAACCATGTAAACAGCGTATTTAGAGAACTGGATTTGCTGGAGGATCGGACTTTATTTAATAATACTTCTTGAAAAACATGATATTTGTCTTCTAAAGAAAGCAGTTTGGAAACATCATCTGATGTCATAGGACAGGGTTCCTCGTCATTTACATACCAGACGTTTTCCTGAAAATCAAAAATAATTATTTGAAGCAGTGTACCTTCATTGTAATAATATCCAATTCTCCTGATCCCCTGGTCAGGCGTCAGTGTGTCATCAGACTTCATTT
>CACZSZ010000249.1 GCA_902783945.1 uncultured Lachnospiraceae bacterium | reverse complement strand
GCCCGCCGCAGCAGTCCTTTCATTTTCAGGCCGAGAATTTCTGCCAGCACGATCTTGATAACAGATGTCGGAATAAACGGCAGCACGCAGGCCGTAAAGGCATAGCCCATACCGGTATCTGTCAGCGCGGCAAACATGATCATACCGACGATATAATTCAGCACGGCCCCGATGATCAGGCCGGCTGCAGTTTTGACCTTGTGGTCATTCCTGCTTCCGAGACCCGCAAAGAAGGCCAGAAGCGGGAAGGAAAGCAGAAATCCTCCCGTGATCCCGAACAGGATCCCGATCCCGCCGGTAAATCCGGCAAAGACCGGCAGACCGACAGCACCGAGAAGCAGATAGATACAGGCGGCGATCGTCCCTCTTTTTGCACCCAGTACGATCCCGGCAAGCGGAATGATAAAGGTCTGCAGCGTCATCGGGACACCGGCCGGCATGGGGATGCTCAGCTGTGAACAGACGACGATCAATGCCGTAAACATACCCACCAGACAGATGTCTTTGATCTGCATATTTCCTGATGCTCTTCTTCCGCTCATTACGCCGTTCCTCCCGTTTTATGCTCTGTGATGACATCATGCTATCCCCTCCGGCATCGATTGTCAATCAATTTTTAATTGTTCTTTACAATACAGTTGTTTTCATTTCCTATACCCCGCTTCTTCACCGCAGATTCATCTATGTTAATTTTTTATTTTTTTTGGTTTTTATATACAGCTGTGATACAATAACTTTATCATGTTTATACTTTTTTTATTTTTCTGGATCATTCTTAACGGGCACCTGACAGCAGAGATCCTGATCATCGGAGCTCTGCTCAGTTGTGCTGTTTCTTTATTTTTTTACCGGTTCCTCGGATGGTCCCCCGCAAAAGACGCACGCTTTCTGCGCAATCTGCCCCTGTTTCTTCTGTATATTCTGAATCTTGTGCGCGAGGTGATCATTTCGACTTGTCAGGTTGCCTTTCTAGTCTGGTCTCCGCACCGGAAACCGGATCCGGTCATGGTGGAATTTCATTCCGGCCTGAACGGAAAGATCGTCAACACCCTGCTGGCCAATTCCATTACAATGACCCCCGGTACTTTCACAGTCATACACGAGGATGACCGCTTTGTAGTTCACTGTCTCCGCCCGGAATTCGCGGAAGGCCTGGAAGACTCTTCCTTCATAAAGCTCCTGAGGAGGGTGCGCATATGACGATCGATCAGGCTTATACCCTTCTTTATTCCGCAACTCTGGTCATTCTGGCCGTGCTGACCGGCATCATGCTGATCCGCTCCATCCGGGGACCCCGGCTGACTGACCGTCTTCTGGCTGTGAATATGATCTGCACTATGGTCATTGCCGCCATTCTTATACTCTGTGTCCTTCTTGATGAGCAGTATCTGGCCGATGTAGCCCTGATCTATGCGCTGATCAGTTTTGTCTCCGTCATTCTTTTCGCTTCGGTATATATCCGCCGGAAAGAAAAGACCGGCGAAAATCCGGACGAACTGCCGGACAAAAAAAAGGAGGGACTGTGATGGAATGGCTTCGCTTTATCCTTACCGCACTGTTCCTCGGAATAGCAGTCCTCTTCTATATCACTGCTGTTCTCGGGACATTCCGTTTCCGATTCATCATGGACCGGGTCCATTCCGGCGGAATCGGAGATACGGCTGCCCTGTTTTTCGTCGTTCTGGCATGCATGATCGGCAGCGGAGAGATCATGACCATTCTGAAACTGGCTCTGGTACTGGCATTCATGTGGTGTACCTCGCCGGTCTCCACACATTTTCTCGGCCAGATCGAATATTACATGGACCGGCAGCTCAACCGGTATGTCGAACGGGAGGATCATCATGAGTCTTCTTGATCTTTTTAAAATCCTGCTTCTGATCCTGCTGATCGTCTGCGCGGTCAGTGTCAATCTGACGCACAGACTTCTTCCCGCAGTCATCATCTTTATGTCCTACAGCACCATCATGTCGATCGTCTGGATCCTGATGGAATCTCCGGATCTTGCGATCACCGAAGCCGCTGTCGGTGCAGGGGTGACCAGTATTCTGTTCTTTCTGACTCTCCGCAAAGTGAACGAAAATGAAGAGATCGGACCGGACAGCGACTCAAAGAAGGAGGACCGCACATGAAAAGCAGACTGCGTGCCTGGTTTGACGGCGATCTCTCCGGCATGGAAGAATTTGTACAGGTCACGGAAACGCCGGACGCGACACATGAAGATTTCAAACAGACAGAATTGGCTTTTGAAGAGTCTCTTCCGCAGAACCCGCGCTCGCGCATGATCGAACGCCTGGGCCGGAAAAGTTATCACATACTGTACCGGGTCGTTGCCGTGACGAGCTGTATCGTCTTTATCGGTGTCATGCTCTACGTGATCGGACACCTGTCCCGTTTCGGTACGGATAATCCGCGGGCTGATGAGGTTTCCCGCAGATACATTGAGTCCGGTCTGGAAGAGACGGGCGCCACGAATATCGTCGCCGGCATGATCCTCGATTACCGTGCCTTTGATACGCTCGGGGAATCCCATGTCCTGTTTACGGCGCTGGTATGTGTAGCCATGCTGCTGCAGCTTGACAGAAAAAACACCCGGCGTGATCTGGAAGATTACTATACCACAACACTGGATGTATATTTCCGGACATCTCAGGACCGCATTCTGCAGACGATCGGCTTTTTCGTCGTTCCCTTTATCATGATGTTCGGGATCTATGTTCTGGTGAACGGTCATCTGTCTCCCGGAGGAGGTTTCTCCGGAGGCGCGATCCTGGGAGCCGGTATGATCATTCTCTCCTGCAGTCTCGGTTTCAAAACAGCCGACAGACTGCTCACGGCCCGGCGGCTGAATCTTGTGACCTTTATTGCGCTTGCTTTTTACAGCATTTCCAAATGCTATGTCTTTTATACGGGTGCGAACGGACTGGAAAACCACATTCCGAAAGGTATTCCGGGCGCCATCCTCTCCGGCGGGCTGATCCTGCCGCTGAACGTTGCCGTCGGACTTGTCGTCGCATGTACGATGTATGGATTCTTTTCACTGTTCCGAAGGGGGAAACTTGGAAGTGATTAATACATTACTCGCCAACTACGAAGAAGCCGTCGCCATTATTCTCTTCGGTATCGGATTTGTCACGCTGCTGTTCCAGCGGAATCTGATACGGAAGATCATCGGCCTGAACATCATGGATACCGGTCTG
>CACZSZ010000248.1 GCA_902783945.1 uncultured Lachnospiraceae bacterium | reverse complement strand
TTTCAAAACTCTTTCATTTAATCCGTAAATTTTCCAGCTACAATACGTACCAAAACAAGCCTCTTCTTTCTTGTCCGTACTTTTCCCAATGCAGCAATTCATCTGTTGTTCAACACTATTCCAATTCCGCTGCAGAACCAATTAAAGCCTCTTTCAAAACCAGTCGGTTCCTTTTTCTTCAATTACTGCTTTCCCGGCTGTGGCATCTGCCGCCGCAGCTGATACAGAGGAGACATCTTCCGGCGGAACAGCGATCAGAAAGGTCACATCCTGCTCATAGACAGAGTCAAGTATCTGCAGCTGCCGCTGTCCGAACAGGTACTGGAGTTTGCCGACTCCGTTGTAATCTGTTGTGATCTTCAGGCATACGCATAATCTTTTTTCGGAAATTTCTGCGTTTTTCAACCCTGCCTGCACGGCTCCCCCATAGGCTCGGACCAGACCGCCGGTGCCAAGCAGAGTCCCGCCGAAATATCTGGTAACGACAACGGCCACATCCGTCAGTCCTGCCCCGTCCAGTACCTCCAGCATCGGCCGGCCGGCTGTACCGGATGGTTCTCCGTCATCAGAGCTGTGCCTGTACTCGCCTTTTTTCCCCAGAATACACGCAGTACAGTTATGTCTGGCATCCCAGTATTTTTTTCTCATTTCCTCATAAAACGCAGCCGCCTCTTCCTGTGTTTCGATATGCCGTATCGTAGCGATAAAGCGGGACCGCTTTTCTTCTATTTCTCCTATACCTTCTTTTGCCACTGTCCTGTATACTTCCGACATATTCTCCCGACCTCCGCATAGTTTCCGGCTTTTCCAAACATTCGATAAAACAAATCGTACGCTGTATTCAATTCATGTAATATTCATTTCATTTTACTCCAGTATATCAGAAAGTACCGCTCCCGACACCAGTATATCCTGGTGCCGGCCATATAGACTCTCCCAAAATATATCTGTTTGTATCTGTGTTCAAAGTGTGAAACTATTATAAACCTTCTAAAAACCTGCCGTTCTGTATTTGCGCTATGAACGCCACTTTGCTATAATATAGAATCCATGGTATCTGTCCGGACACTCCGGACATTCCATGTACTCATTATTACATAGACAGAAATACGGCCTGCGGGGAGTAAAACCGCAGCCGGGTATCTCACAGGAGAATATACTATATGAATTATGGAAGAAGCGGAATTGATCATGAAAAAGAAGCGCTGCAGGCAACTGCTGCGCGTGCGGGCAACCGTGTCGGTGTGTTCATTCTGCGCGTGATCCTGTTTCTTGTCATTGCCGTCGTCGTATGCGGCATTTGTCTGGGAGTCGGCGCATATCAGGGTATCATCGATGATTCCCCTCAGATCACTGACGCCAATATCATGCCTCTGGGCTACGCGTCGTTCGTATACGATGAAGAAGGCAATCAGATCCAGAAACTGAATTCCGTAGAAGGAAACCGCGTGTCGATCCCGTTCAGCGAGATCCCCGCGGATATGCAGCATGCGATCGTGGCTATCGAGGACTCCCGCTTTTATGAGCACAACGGTGTTGACCCCCACGGTATGATCCGTGCCGTTCTGGTCGCCATTCAGTCCGGTTTCTCCCGCTCCGAGGGTGCCAGTACGATCACCCAGCAGCTTCTGAAGAACAACGTCTTTACAGACTGGATGGATGAAAACCGTCTCACCCGGATCAAGCGAAAACTGCAGGAGCAGTTTCTGGCCGTCCAGCTGGAAGAATCTCTCTGGGAAGCCGGTGAAGATGCCAAAGCTGTCATTCTGGAAAACTATCTGAACACTGTCAACTTCGGTTCAGGTGCCTATGGTGTACAGATGGCCGCCCAGACATATTTCGGCAAGGATGCCAAGGATCTTACCCTTTCGGAATGTGCGGTGCTGGCCGCCATTCCGCAGAACCCCAGCCAGTACAATCCGAAGATCTATCCCGAGGACAACGCTTCCCGTATGGAGACCGTTCTGGATTATATGCTGGATCAGGGATATATCTCGCAGGAAGCCCATGACACAGCGCTGGCCGACAACGTCTACGACCGCATCGTGGAAACATCCACTATGACAGCCCAGCAGTCTGAGGTCTATTCCTACTTTATCGATGAGCTGATCGATCAGGTCAAAGAAGGTCTGATGCGTGAAAAGGGATATACGGAAGTGCAGGCCAACAATGCCATCTACAGCGGCGGCCTGAAAATTTATTCCACGGAAGATCCGAAGATCCAGAGTATCCTGGAAGAGGAATTCCAGAAATCATCCAACTTCCCTGCCGATACACTGATCGGTCTGGACTGGGCCCTGACGGTCGACCATGCCGACGGCACACGCGAAAACTACAGCCGGGAAATGATGCGTACCTGGTACCGTGAAAACGGCCAGCCCGATTTTGATCTGAACTTTACATCGGAAACAGCAGCGCAGTCCGCCGTCGACAAATATAAAGCTGCCGTCGTGGGTTCGAACGATACGATCGCTGCGGAGCGGATCAGCTTTATTCCTCAGCCGCAGGCCTGTATGACGATCATCGACCAGACGACAGGTCATGTCAAAGGGATCATCGGCGGCCGCGGTGAAAAGGCCGGCTCCCTGACTCTGAACAGAGCTACAGATTCCTACCGTCAGCCGGGCGGTACCTTCCGGATCCCGGCCGCTTACGCACCGGCTCTTGACACGAATAAGATCACCCTGGCCTCGAGAATGACCGATGATGAGTTCTATTTTGAAAACAGTGCTCCTGTCCACAACGAAGGATTTATCCCGGAAGAGACAGAGACAATAGAAGTACCGGATCCCTACGATCCTTCGATCGTTACGGAAAGCACGCGGGTAATAAAAGAAGGATCCGATCCGCACTACGGTGACATGCGCATCCGTGATGCGATCGCTTCCGTCAACAATGTGATCACAGTCAAGATCCTGTCGTCCATTACACCCCGCGTGGGATTTGATTACCTTGAAAAACTGGGGATCAGTACGCTGAGTGACAGCACAGACGGTGATCTGCAGCTGGCACTTGCCCTGGGCGATGTCTCGCTGGGCGTCAGCAACCTGGAACTCACGGCAGCCTATGCCGCCATTGCCAACGGAGGCATGTATCAGGAACCGATTTTCTACACCAAGGTAACGGACCGCACAGGCAATGTCATTCTGGAGAATACACCGATCAAGACGACTGTGATGAAGGAGACTACCTCCTACCTGATCACCAGCGCACTGAAAGACGTGATCTCCAAAGGAGCGGGATTTGCCTATACACTCAATAATCCCGAAATCGAACTGGCCGGCGAGACCGGAATTTCTTCCAGAAATGTGGACATTACTTTCGTCGGCTACACTCCGTATTACACGGCAGGTATCTGGACAGGTTTTGATACCAACACGGTACTTCCGGAATCAGACCGTCAGTACATTCAGTCTCTGTGGGTCAATGTCATGAACCGGATCCATGAAGGTCTGCCGGCAGCGTTCTTTGCCCAGCCGGCTGGAGTGACCGAAGTGGAGATCTGTTCCGATACAGGTATGCTGGCTGCACCGACCTGCCCTGTCATGACCGAGTGGTTTGCATCCGGAACAGCACCCAGTTCTTCCTGCACACAGCACACGGCTACACCAACGCCGACTCCGTCGCCCATGTACGGATATTATTACCAGCAGACCTATGAAGATCAGGTGGCACAGCAGCAGGCACAGCAGCAGGCTGAGCAGGAGCAGCAGCAGCTTGAACAGCAGCAGATCTGGGAGCAGGAGCAGGCCGCCTATGAGCAGCAGCTGGCTGAACAACAGGCCGCCTACGAACAGCAGCTGGCCGAACAACAGGCTGCCTATGAACAACAGCAGCAGCAAATGCTCTGGGGATGGTAAAGAAATGAAAAAGGATGAAGCTCAGGCTTCATCCTTTCTGCGTTCGGTCAGGTTGCTCTGAACCCGTTTGTACAGTTCTCTGGCCGCGTTGTATCCCATCTTCTTCTGACGGTGATTGATCGAAGCTGTCTCCACGATGATGGCCAGATTTCTGCCCGGCCGGATCGGCAGAGAATGGCAGACAACCTTGTTGCCGAGAAACTCTGTATATTCTTCTTCCAGACCCAGGCGGTCGTATAGTTTGTCCTTATCCCACTCTTCCAATTTAATAACCAGATCGATCGAATGAGTGTTTTCCACGCTTTCAACACCGAACAGTGTCTTGACATCAATGATCCCGATACCGCGGAGTTCAATAAAATGCCGCGTAATGTCCGGAGCAGAACCGACCAGTGTGACATCGCTGACTTTGCTGATCTGTACCACATCGTCCGAGATCAGACGGTGTCCGCGTTTGATCAGTTCCAGAGCTGCCTCACTCTTGCCGATGCCGCTCTCACCCATGATCATGACTCCCTCACCGAAAACGTCAACCAGCACGCCGTGAATAGAGATCATCGGAGCCAGCTTTACGTTCCTCCACCGGATGATCTCCGCCGTAAATTCCGAGGTCGTCTTCCCGGATAAAAAGGTTGCGACCTGATATTTGTTTCCCATTTCCACCAGCTGCGGATCCACTGCATCTACGGATGTGAAGATGACACAGGGAACATCCCTGGAAATAAAGTCTTCGTACCGTTTCAGTTTCTCCTCCTCAGTGAGATGCTCAAGATAAGATTGCTCCACGTGTCCGATGATCTGCACTCTTTCATTGGAAAAGTGTTCAAAGAATCCCGTCAGCTGCAGCGCCGGCCGGTTGATCTCCGGGATCGTGATCCGTCTCAGCGTCATATCGACATCCGGAGTCAGGTTTTTCAGATCCATCTCTCTTTCCAGTGTTTCCAGTGCGATGTGCGTCCCCAGCATAGTACCTCCTTATGATCTGCTCAAAAAAACAGTTGCTTCATTCCGTCCTGTTATGAAAAAAATCATATATGCTCTGCGCTGCCCGCCGGTCTATGGAAGGCAGTGCACGAAGTTCATCCACATCGGCCGCCCGGATAGCATCCAGATTCTGAAAATGACGCATCAATTCTCTGCGGCGGTTTTTCCCGACGTAGGGAATCTCATCAAGAACAGAATGTACCTGCTCCTTGCCGCGCAGGAGGCGGTGATACTCAATGGCGAACCTGTGTGTCTCGTCCTGTATCCTGGTGATCAGGTGAAATCCCTCGGAATTCCGGTCTATGGGTATCTCTGTGTCATGGAAATACAGTCCGCGTGTTCTGTGCCTGTCATCTTTCACCATACCTGCGACCGGAATATTGATCCCCAGTTCCCCCAGCACCTTTTCACAGCTGTGCACCTGGCCTTTTCCGCCGTCCATCAGGATCAGATCCGGCATCCTGTCAAAGCCTTTCTTTTCCTCCAGTCCCCGCCGGAAACGTCTGGTCAGCACTTCTTCCATGCTGGCATAATCGTTAGGGCCTTCCACAGACTTGATACGGAATTTCCGGTAATCCGCCTTGCGGGGACTTCCTTTTTCATATACGACCATTGAACCGACCGACTGAAATCCGCTGGTATTGGAAATATCGTAGGACTCGATTCTTTCCGGTGTCTCCATCCCCAGCCAGTCCCCGATTTCCTGTATGGCTCCGATCGTCTTGCCGATCTCTTTCTTTATCCGTTCTCTGTCCTGCGTCAGAATGATAGAGGCATTTCTCTTAGCAAGTGCTACAAGTTTTTCCCGCGATCCTTTCTGCGGCACAAGGATCTTCACCTTCTGGCCTTTTTTCCCGGAAAGCCAGGACTCTGTCAATTCCGTTTCGTCCACTTCCTCCGAGAGCATCAGAGTATGCGGTATAAACGGTGTTCCGGAATAAAACTGCTGGATAAAACTCCCCAGAATGCCTCCGGGTGTCTCCCCCTCCGCTGCCTTCAGGTAAAAATGATCCCTGCCGATCAGCTTGCCGTCACGCACAAAGAAAACCTGTACGATCGCATCCGACTCTTCCATGGCCACTGCCAGCACATCCGTATCACTGCCGTTGCTGACTGCCATTTTCTGCCGCTCACTAATCTTGTTCACACTCCTGACGAGATCCCGCAGAGAAGCCGCCTCCTCAAACCGGAGATCTTCAGATGCTTCCTTCATGCGGGCCTTCAGCTCCGTCAGTACATCATCTGTCCTGCCGCTCAGGAAAGCCAGGGCTTTTTCCACCTGCTCCCTGTATTCCTGCTCGGATATCCACCCCTGGCAGGGTGCCTTGCACTGATGTATGTGATAATAGAGACAGGGTCTCTCATTTTTCCGTGTTTCGGGCAGCTGCCGGCTGCAGGACCGCAGCTGATACAGCTTCCGGACAAGATCGATCGTTTCTTTTGCCGCCCCGGCATCCGGATAAGGTCCGAAATACTGCGCCTTGTCCTTGCGCATCCGATGCGAATACAGTACCCGCGGAAACGCTTCCTGTACCGTAACCTGAATGAACGGATAGGCCTTGTCGTCCATCAGCATCGTATTATATTTCGGGCGGTATTCCTTGATCAGATTACACTCAAGTACCAGAGCTTCTACTTCACTGTCCGTCACAATATACTCGAAGCGGACGATCTGTGGGACCATGCTGTACAGCTTGATCCTCTCTTTTCGTCCGCTGCGAAAATACTGCCGCACCCGGTTGCGCAGATTGACGGCTTTCCCGACATAAATGACGGTATCCTGATCATTGAACATCAGGTACACGCCCGGCTTCGTCGGAAGCTTTTTCAGTTCTTCCTGTATCTGAAATTCAGACATGAGCCCATTATTTTCCCTCTTCCGGTATCTGTTCGGATATTTCCGCTTCCTGTACCGGAGTCTCCTGCTTTACAGGCACCTCGGATCTCTCCTGCTCCACAGATGCCTCGGATCTCTCCTGCTCCACAGATGCCTCGGATTTCTGCTGCTCCCGCTCCTTGAAAACAGTATGCAGGATCCGCATGAATTCCTTGCCGGTGATCGTCTCCTGAATGATCAGGTAACCGGCCAGACGATCCAGCGCATCCCGGTTTTCATTGAGCAGGCGCCTGGCTTCTTCGTAGGACTCCTTCAGCATCTTCATGACTTCATGGTCGATCTCCGTGGCAGTCTCATCGCCGCAGTTCAGATAAGCCTTGCCGCCCAGATACTGATTTTCTGTTTCAGCCAGCCCCATCAGTCCGAATTTTTCGGACATCCCGTACTGTGTGATCATGGCACGGCAGATCTTGGTTGCCCGCTCAATATCATTGGAGGCACCAGTCGTGACATCGCCGAATATGAGCTCTTCCGCCGCGCGTCCCGCCAGCAAACCTGTGATCATAGCTTTCAGTTCGTTTTTACTGTTGAGGTACTTTTCTTCCTCCGGAACCTGCATGACATACCCGAGAGCACCCATCGTTCTCGGCACGATCGTAATCTTCTGAACCGGTTCCGCGTCTTTCTGCAGTGCACTGACAAGCGCGTGTCCCGTCTCATGATAGGCAACGATCCTGCGTTCTTCCTTGCTCAGAACCCGTTCTTTCTTTTCCTTTCCGACGAGAACAAGTTCCACCGCTTCCAGCATATCGCTCTGCGAAACAGCCCTGCGCCCGTATTTGACTGCCAGGATAGCTGCTTCATTGACCATGTTCGCCAGATCCGAACCGACGGCCCCGGAAGTAGCCAGAGCGATCTCATCAAAATTCACGGTGTCATCCAGGAGCACCTTTCTGGCATGGACTTTCAGGATATTGACACGTCCCTTGAGATCCGGACGATCCACTATGATCCGCCTGTCAAAGCGGCCCGGACGCAGAAGTGCGGGATCCAGCACCTCTGGCCGGTTCGTGGCACCGAGGATCAGCAGACCTTTGGAACTGTCGAAACCGTCCATTTCCGCAAGCAGCTGGTTCAGGGTCTGTTCACGCTCATCGTTGCCGCCGTAATGCGTGTCTCTTGTCTTGCCGATCGCATCGATCTCATCGATAAAAATAATACACGGAGCTGCCTTTTTAGCTTCCTCGAACAGATCACGGACACGGGAGGCACCGACACCGACGAACATTTCTACAAATTCCGAACCTGACAGCGAGAAAAACGGCACATGAGCCTCGCCGGCGACTGCTTTGGCCAGCAGCGTTTTTCCGGTTCCGGGAGGTCCCACAAGGAGGGCTCCTTTCGGGAGTTTTGCACCGATCTGTGTATATTTTCCAGGATCATGCAGGAATTCCACCACTTCCTGCAGAGACTCCTTGGCTTCCTCCTCACCGGCTACATCCGCAAACGTCACGCCGGTTTCTTTCTGCACATAAGATTTTGCGCGGCTTTTCCCGAATCCCATCATGCCGCCGCCCTTGTTCATGTATCCCATGATAAAGCGCAGTCCGAGAAGCATAATGATCAGCGGAATGGCGATGCTGGCGATCGCAGAGGCGATCTCCGCACCGACATTCGGCGCCTTTTTGGAATACTCCACACCGGAATCTGCCAGCAGTTCGTTCAGACCGTTCTCATCACCCACGAGCGTCACGGAATAGGTGAGATCCATGCCTTCAAGCGGCTGTTTTTTCGGCGTGACGGTCAGCTGATTATCTTCCAGGAGCACTTTTTCTACTTCTTTGTCCTTTATCATCTCGACAAAGCGGTCGTAGGTGATCTCCCTGGACCGGGAACTGCCCAGTGAATTCCCGAAAAACGCGAACATGGAAACACTGATCAGCAGACACAGCATGATCGTCCACCAGGTCTGCCTGTTGTTGTTCCCCGGTCCGTTCTGATTGTTCTGATTGTTATTTTGCGGCATGATACTTCCCTCGATTTCTTACTCTGCTGCACACAGTTCTGTCCGTAGTGCTGCGGACGAACTATGCACATATATTCTGTACGCTTTACACGTTTCTGTGAATCCGGTCAAGCAGCAGATTTTTCTGTTTATTGTACGCATCACAGAACGCCTCTGTCAGCGCTTCACGGAACGGCTTCAGTTCTTCCTGCAGCCCGACCTTCTCCGGGATTTCATACGATACATGATGCAGATCCGCAGCGATCTTGGCGATCAGCTTGGCCGGCTTCATGCGGCCAAGGCCCAGCAGGATAGAATTATAACTCTTATCATCCTGACAGAGGCTGATATACAGACGTGCGGTGTTATAAAACTCATCATACAGCACCCGCTGTCCCATCTCACCATGTTCCTTTGCCAGATCAAGCAGAAAATCCGAGCGGATCTTTGCGATTTCTTTTTTTACCCGGTTTTTTCCGAAGAAACTGTTGCTCTCATTTTCCACATAGGCAAGCGACATCCATCCTCGGATAAAATGATCGATCTTTACTTTTTTATTTTCCTCATAACGCGCTTCAAAAAACTGCAGCCGCAGCGCGTTTTCTTCTGTCAGACCTTCCTCGGCGATCGCCTTGTCCAGGATTTCTTTCCTGTCTTCTTTTTCCGGCTCCCGTCTGTACTGTTCCACCCAAAGATTCTCTGCCATATGTCCTCCGGACGCTTCCGCCCCACAGGCAGGTTTTCCCTGCCGCTTCTTACTATACGATATGCAACTATTCTGTCCGTCTCTGAACCTGAGTAAATTTCATTATACCATGTTTAAGCCTGCAAACCTACTGTGTTTTTAACGTTGTGTTTTTTCTCTGTACAGTTTAGAATACATTTGTGAAAAAAATGTGAGGAGATTACAATGAGCACCGAAAAAAAAGATGAAAAAAAGAAACCCTGGACAGCGCGCCGTATCATTGCGCTGATCGGGATCATTCTGCTGGCCGGCCTGTATGCCTCAACTCTTGTTTTCGCACTGATGGACAATCCGGCCGCTAAAGGACTGCTGATGGGCGCCGTGTTCTGCACGATCGCCGTTCCCGTCCTGCTGTACGCCATGACACTTGCCGCCAAAACACTCCGCGGAAAAGGCGTGCCGCCGCAGGAACGGCAGGATCCCGACAATTCTTCCGACGAGACGGACAGATAAGCTGTCCGTCTTCTTTTATTTGTCATCTTTGTTTTTTCTGCGGAATACGACCAGCTTGCTCAGAACATAATTGCTGATGATCACGACGATATTGGCAATCACTTTCATGGCCACATCGTTCCACCCCAGGCGGTCGACCGTCACATACATAAACACCCAGTCAAATATCCCTGTCGCCAGTCTCGCAGCAAAAAACCTCAGTATTTCCTGCAGTATCTCACGTCTTCCGCTTGCCTCACTGTGGAAAACTATTTTCCGGTTCGTGAGATAGGCAGCCAGAACAGCCGCGATCCAGGCAATGACCGTGGCCGGTACCGTATCCAGATGCAGCAGATGTGCCGCCGCCCAGTAGACGATAATATTGACGATCGTCGTGAGGATGCCGAAGATCCCGTATGCGATGATATCCTTGTACTTTTTAAACAGTTCTCCCAACATTGACCGCTTCTGCTCTCTTCCCGTTTTCGTCCTGTGCCCCGGCTCTTTCATCAACGGGGATTTTTCTTCATTTCTCTTTTGAATCCCCGGAAATCCCGCACTGCCTGCCGGCCGATCCCGAAGATCCTGCGGATATTGATAGAGTTCTTTCCGCCCTGTCTCGGTCTGAAAGTGATCTCGCGGAAGCAGATCCTCTCTTTTCCGTGCGCAAACCATGCAGTCAGCATAATATTCGGCAGTGCGTAATTTTCCGGCAGTTTCCCGATATACCGCGCAACGGCTTCCGTCCTCAGCAGCCGGAACGGAGCATTGGCATCCGGAACGCGCACCCCGAAATATAGACGGAGCAGCAGGCATACGACCTTTTCGACCATAGCCCTGCTTTTTCCGTCACCGCGCGCAGTCCGGTTCCCGAAAATCCCGTCATACTTTTCGCGCAATTCCCAAAACGAAGCAAATTCCGACGGATCTGTCTGACCGTCTGAATCTGTCTGGAAAACATAATCTGCCTTCCGTTCGATGGAAAGGCGATATAAAGCCATGACCTTGGGTCCGTGCTGCCTGTCGGTTTCGGACAGGATCTCCAGTTTGGGCAGTTCCTCCTGCAGCTTCACAAGAACTGCATGCGTACTGTCCGTACTGCCGCTGTCTGCAATGACCAGGCGGGACCGTCCGTCCTTACCCTCCAGATTCGGATACCAGGACCGGACGGTATTTTCGATGTTTGCCTCTTCGTTGTAGGCAGGCATTACAATATATAAAACGTCCAAAATATATATACCTTATCCGTGCTCATCTGAGTCTCTCTATGAGCAGAGTTCCTTCTTTTCTCAGCCACTGCTTCCGGCGTTTATAATCCGGCAGCACATTTTCCACTATTTTCCAGAATCGAGGAGAATGATTCATCTCTATGCGGTGTGCCAGCTCATGCACCAGAACGTAGTCCTGTACCTCCGGCGGAGTCAGCATCAGCAGACAGTTGAAATTCAGATTTCCTCTGGCTGAACAGCTTCCCCAGCGGGTTTTCTGACTGCGGATCGTTACCTTTCCGTATGTGACTCCCATCTGCCGGGCAAAATCGCGGAGTCTCGGCGGCAGTTCCCGGAGTGCCTGTTCTGCCAGAGAGCGTATTTCTGACTCTGTAAAAGGGTGCCCCTCCGGTGTATTGCGGCGCATCTGCCGCTGTGCTGCCTTCTCGAGTTTTCCTGCGATCCAGTCTTTATTTTTTCGTACAAACCACCTTATCTCTGTTTTTGTACAGAAACGGGGCGCCCGGATCCGGATGGTTCCGTCCGGGCGCACCTCGATCGCCAGTGTTTTTCTGTTGCTGCGGACCAGCTCCGCTTCCTGTATTTTTCTGTCAAGTTCCTGCTGTGTCATACTCCATGCGTACTTTCCGGCAGATTACCGCTTCATGGCCTCCACAGCTGCCTTTTCCACTGCAACGCCCGCACGGTAGTTTTCCATGAATGTTTCGAATCCGTCGATCTCTTCCTGTGTCGGAGCAAGAGTCGTACCGCTCAGTTTTGCGAAAATCTCTTTGTTCAGGAATTCACCGAGAGTATCTTCGGAACCATTCAGACGGCGTGCCATATAATTGGCCAGAAGTGCAATTCCCCAGGCACCGCCCTCGCTGGCAGTATCCATGACTGTAACCGGTGCGCCGACCGCCGCCGCCATAGCCCGCTGTCCGACTTCCGGAGTCTTGAAGAATCCGCCGTGTCCCATGATCCGATCGATCTTCACATCCTCGTTCTTCAGGATATCCAGGCCCATTTTCACAACGCCCAGTGCAGAATACAGATGTGTTTTCATAAAGTTGGCCAGATTGTCTTTGCTGTCCGGCATACGCGCAAACAGCGGACGTCCCTCATTGACACCGGTCATGCTTTCACCTGCATCATAATTGTAGGCGATCATACCGCCGCAGTCCGCATCCCCTGTCAGGGAATGACGGTACAGCGTTTCAAATGTTTTGCCGATATCCGCCTGTACTCCGAGAAGGCCTGCGAATTCATGGAAGAGGCCGACCCAGGTATTCAGATCGGTCGTGCCGTTATTGGAATGGCTCATGGCGACCGGAGAACCGTCCGGCGTCGTGACCATATCGATCTCTCTGTACACTTTGCTGAGACGTTTCTCAAGAACGATCATGGCAAAGAAACTCGTACCGGCAGAGACATTGCCCGTCCGCTTATCTACCGCATTGGTTGCGACCATGCCGGTACCGGCATCGCCTTCCGGAGGACAGAACGGAATCCCCGGCTGCAGGGCACCGGATTC
>CACZSZ010000247.1 GCA_902783945.1 uncultured Lachnospiraceae bacterium | reverse complement strand
GGGGAATAACCCCGCCTTTTTTCAGGCTGGATTTCTTTCTTCCATGAGATCCAGGCGCATCTGTCCGTTTTCTTCAACCGGGACATCTTCTTCCAAGGGGCCGTCCAGAATCTCTCCGGTCTCGGGATCAAAGGGCGGGAGTTCTTCCGCATCTTTTCGTTTCAGCTTTGGCGGCTTATTGGCAAACAGGATGGCTTCCGCCAGGCGGTGCCGCGTATTCTTGTTGTAGCATTGCAGCATTTCTTCCGCATACCCCAGGGAACCTTCTCTTTTTAATTTGGCGTTCCGGGCGATCTCCTTTACGGAAACGCGTGAAAGCCGCTCCACAAAGATGGCATCCTTTATAGCATCCCCGTAGCAGTACAAAAGCCGTGCCGTGCCGTTCAGCATATTGGAGGAAAAGGAAAGAGAGTCGCCTTCCCAGGTCCTTACCAGGACAGATAATGTCCGGTCCAGGATGTGGTAGCCGTACCGGTCGTGGACATTTTCAAGAGCAGCCACAGCCCGGATGGTCGCCGGCCCGCTTTTATTGGAGATCGTCAGATGATAGGACTCCACCAGATCCCGGATCAGAAGCTGCTTGTCGGACCCGGCTTCGATATGGGCCATGAAGACCTCATAGGGCAGCAGGTTCTTAACGTATTTCTGCTGGTTGGCGAAGATATCGGCCTCCTGGGTATAGGCCAGGTCGTCGTAGATCATGCACCAGACAGGCGTTTCACGGCTGCCGGATTTTAAGGCCACGATCTCAATGGTGTGCTGGCCGTTGAAGACGTAGTTCATACCGTCACGGCGGCTTACCTTAACGGGGTTGATCTGGCAGATATCAAAGTGCGCTGCCGCTTTTTCTACATGCTGCATGGAGATGTTTCTCTGGTAATCCTGGTTGGAGACCAGATCTTTGATCGGGATCAGCTCAAAATGCACGTTAGGAACGTAGCGGTACAGTTCGTTATCGGTATTCATACCTGGCCTCCTCCATCATATGCTCTGTTTCCAGTATGGCTTCACGCAGGGTATACAGGGCCTGCCGAAACTGCATGCGGGCGCCTGCCGAGGTCTTGGGGAAGGCAGTCTTCTGGCATGCCCGCCTCAGCGACCCCGCCCAGGCCGGAATCGTAAGAGTGATGCTGCGCAGCTCCGTATCCGGGTCGTACGGCGGCGTCTGTTTGATCTGCGGCTTCTGCCGCATGACGGGTTCTTTTGGCTTTGGCGGTTCAGGGGGATGTTCCCTCACCCGTTTCACCTCCTGACGCATTTTCTGGCGGCATATCTTGTTCCTGGGAGAAGCGGCGTAGGCTGTAAAGACGCGCTCGTTGATCCTGGGCAGGGCCTGAAGGTCGGGAACCGTAAAAAAAATATCTCCGGAGAGGATCCTTGCGGCCAGAACAGGAGATCTTTCCGCCACTGCATCGATGCCTTCCGCAAAATCATTTGCATTTTTGACTGCATAGTGCCCCTTGCCGTAACGGGTTTTCAGGATGTTCGTTGTGGGCTGTCCGTCGGCAAAAAGAATTTTGGAGATCTCCAGGCCCCGTTCCTTCTGCCGCAGATACTTCAGTGCTTCATAGAGCTTTCCAAGTACATATTTCCGGTGCAGAGAGGAATCAGTTCCTTCTTCCAAAATCGTTTCACAGATATAGACGATGGCTTCCTGGCGGCAGAAGAAGGGTCTGGGGTCTATCTCATACGGGATATTGTACAGCCGGCAGAGCATCAGTTCCCTGTAGGAAAGAAGTACGGTTCCCTGCCATACAGCGATAAGCGGCGGATTATTTTTAAACGCCAGACAGAGTTCCCTGTCTGAAAGACTCTGTATCCGGCAGGACGCCAGGCGTTCAAACTCCGGATCCTTTGTCAGTGTAAGCGATGTAAATGAGTCCATTATTCTTCCTCCATCTCAAAGGATGCGATCGGCTGGGCATCATCCATGCAGAAGCAGACGACACCGACACTGGGAACAAGGGAACCGGCAATGCGGTAGGTCTGGCTTATATCCAGCCCGGTGCATACTTTTTTCAGTTCTGAGAGCAGCACCTTGCTGTGCAGTTCACAGCAGTTGGTCCTGGCAATTTCTTTCCAGCGCATGCGAAGCGACAGATGGTCTCTTGACGAGCCTGCCCGTATGGCCACGCTTTTTTTATCGGGGTTTACCAGCAGCTGGATATAGTCGGGGTCACCGATCATATGCAGTGTCTTCTTGTGGATCCGTATCCGGTTCCATCTCATGTCGATCGAAAGGAGCGGCCTTTGTTCCATCTTCGTCCTCCTTTTTGGCGGATGCGTCCTGCATGCCAAACACCGTATAGTTGTCAAAGATGCTGATCTGCGTGATCTTTCTGTGCTCTTCAAATGGAATGCCGAACTGATCCTTCCATTCCTCCGGATACAGCGGCGTCCGGCCCTTGGAAGGATCCCCGCCTTTTTTTGCACGGATCGGATAGATCTCCGGCGTGTTCAGGTCAAAGATGAACAGAAGGTCACCGTCCGCCGAAATGAGTTTTCCCAACAGCTTGTAGCGGTACGAAGGATTCCAGTGCATCAGGCTGTAGACCATGGGGCAGAAGACCCGGGCGGTGATCTGCTTGGGACCGCGCTTTTTTGAGGAGGTGCTCCAGCGCACCGAGTCCCGGAGCTCCTCGGCGCAGGGCCGGATCGCAACCGTCTTTTTCTCCTTATTGATCAGAAACTGGATATAGTCAAAATCCGGCATCTTTTTGATACAGGTCATATTGACATAGACCTTGTTTCCGGAGAAGGTAAGCGAGGGTTCGAACAGATGAGAGAAGAACTCCCCGCGAACAACCTGATAGCCTTCAAAGCTGAAGTTTTCTATGATCTCGATCTCGGAAAGAGAGGTTTTTTCATTCATGGCATACGATCCTTTTTCATGGTACTGATCATCTGATCAATCGACTCCTTTAAGTGTGCCGGGTGTGTGGGGCAGAAGGCCGGGTCGGAGGAATACGCATCCCCGGAAGCTGCGAGCTGCCAGTTTTCGCCTTCAGCAAACCCTTTCAGCTGGTCGGATTTCTGATGCGGGTACACACCGTCGCCAAAGCTTGCCGTCCAGGAGGCAGGCACGGCGGTCACAGTCCTTTCCTTATCCGGGCCGGGAGGCAGATCTTTTGCGCTGTCTCTTGGGATGGTGACTTCAGCATCTGCAAGGGAAAAGTAGAGGATGGATGCGCCATCCTGGCAGATCCGGCTTCCGACAATGGTATACCGGCAGCCGCTTCTCCAGCCAAACAGGGAGTAGAGGGTAGGAAAGAGTGCAGTGCCTGTAACGGGCCTGGGCGGTTTACCTTCTGTTTTGGAAGAGCGCCAGGCATACGCGCACCGCTCAGTTTCCTCTGCCTTTCTTATAACCAGAGCTGCTTTTTCCGGGTGGACCAGAAGCTGAATACAGTCGCAGTCAAGGGCAGACACAGCCTGGCGTGAAAAACGGATCCTATCCTTATAAAATGAGATGCTTATGTGATCCGGCGAGGTAAAGAACTGGCCTCTTGCGATCTCAAAGCCTCTGAGATCAAACGCCCCTTTTTTGGCAACCAGGGGCTTTACGGATATATCCGCGCAGGGCCCGGCACTTTTGGATGCTTCCCTGTAGTCCTCCGGTGAAAACCCCTGCCATCTGGTGTTTACAATGACGAATCCCTTCAGGGCGCCTTCCTTTATGACGGTAAGCTGCGGCAGGCAGGCGGCGCCACCATACTTTGCATTCCGGATCATGTGCTGGACGGCGATGAAATCACTTCTTGTGATGATTGCCTCGTGGTGTTCCCTCTGCCGGTACTGATTGCGCTCCAG
>CACZSZ010000246.1 GCA_902783945.1 uncultured Lachnospiraceae bacterium | reverse complement strand
CCTCCACGCATGCGGCCGGCGCCGGGCATCCGGGCGGTGCGCTTTCTTCCACGGAAGTTTTAACGTATCTGTATTTTGAAGAGATGAATGTGGATCCCGCAGATCCGAAAAAAGCGGACCGCGACCGTTTTGTTCTGTCCAAAGGACATTCCGCACCGGGGTATTATTCCGTGCTGGCGGAAAAGGGCTATATTCCCAAAGAAGATCTGCTGACGCTCCGTCACACGGGATCTTATCTGCAGGGTCATCCGGATATGAAGCATATTCCGGGCGTGGATATGTCCACCGGTTCTCTGGGCCAGGGCGTATCCGCTGCGGTAGGCATGGCACTTTCTGCAAAAGTGTTCGGAGATGATTTCCGTGTATACGCACTGCTTGGCGACGGCGAAATACAGGAAGGCCAGGTCTGGGAAGCGGCTATGTTTGCGGGTGCGAAAAAGCTCGACAATCTGGTCGTGATCGTGGACAATAACAATCTGCAGATCGATGGTCCGATCGACAAGGTCAACAGCCCGTATCCGATCGACAAAAAATTCGAGGCTTTCAACTTCCATGTAGTCAACGTGGCGGACGGCAATAATTTCGACCAGATCCGTGCAGCTTTCAAAGAGGCGCGGGAAACAAAAGGCATGCCGACAGCCATCATTCTTAAGACCGTAAAGGGCAAAGGTATTTCCTTTATGGAGAACCAGGTAGGATGGCACGGTAAGGCACCGAATGACGAAGAATATGCCAGAGCGATGGAAGAACTGGAGAAAGCAGGTGAAGCATAATGGCTGACGGAAAGAAGATCGCGACACGCGAAAGTTATGGGAATGCCCTGGCAGAGCTGGGGAAGGAACACGATGATCTGATCGTGCTGGATGCTGATCTGGCCAATGCCACCAAGACGAACACCTTTCAGAAGGTTTTTCCGGAACGGCATTATGACTGCGGTATTGCGGAATGCAATCTGATGGGTATCGCCGCCGGTATCGCCACGACCGGCAAAGTGCCGTTTGCCAGTACGTTTGCCATGTTCGCAGCGGGCCGTGCATTCGATCAGGTGAGGAACTCCATCGGCTATCCGCATCTCAATGTCAAGATCGGCGCCACACACGCAGGACTTTCCGTCGGTGAGGACGGAGCGTCACACCAGTGCAACGAGGACATAGCACTGATGCGTACGATCCCGGGTATGGTCGTCATCAGCCCGGCAGACGATGTCGAAGCCAAAGCGGCCGTCAGGGCAGCTTATGAATATGTGGGACCTGTGTATCTGCGGTTCTGCCGTCTCGGTGCTCCGGTGATCAATGACAATCCGGATTATAAATTCGAGATCGGCAAGGGCATCACGATGCGCGAGGGCAAAGACCTCACGATCGTAGCAACAGGTCTGATGGTCGCACGTGCGCTGGATGCCGCGGAAAAACTTGCGGCAGAAGGTATTGACGCCGAGGTCATCAACATCCATACGATAAAACCGCTGGACGAAGAACTTGTCGTGGCTTCCGCCAAAAAGACAGGAAAGGTCGTCACAGTCGAAGAACATTCCGTGATCGGCGGACTGGGCAGCGCCGTCTGTGATGCTCTGGCTGCGCAGGCACCGACACCGGTCCTGAAGATCGGTGTGCAGGATGTGTTCGGCGAATCCGGTCCCGCAGAAGAAGTTCTGCACAAATACGGACTGGATGCGGAAGGAATCTACGGCAGTATCAAAGGCTGGCTGGCGTAAGAGGATCCGGCATTTTATATTTTTCGAAAACACATAGTGTAGTACGGAGCTGCCGCTGAGGTTCAGGCGGCAGCTCTGTTTGAGACTGAGGGACAATTCTTTTTGAGCGAGATGAGACTGAGAGCGGTTGTATTTGATATGGACGGAGTCATTCTGGACTCCGAGCGGCTTGCGCACGCGGCCTGGAGAGAGTTTGCATCGGCGGACGGCCTGTCGGATATCGACCGTCTGTATGCCGACTCCATGGGCCGCAGTGAAGAGGAAATAGCGGTTCTGTTCCGGGAGAGGTATGGGTTTGACGGATATCCGGAGTTTCGGGAGAGGGTCCTGTCCTGGAGTACAGATCATGTGCCTGGAGGGATCATACCTCTTCGGAAAGGCGCCCGGGAACTGCTTGATTTCCTGCGGGAACATGGGATCAGAACAGGGCTGGCAACAGCGACAGAGCGTGTGATCGCCCAGAAAGAACTGACCGACACAGGAGTGTGGGACAGTTTCGATTTTGTCGTTACGGGAGATCAGGTGTCAAATTGCAAACCGGATCCGGAAATTTATCTGAAAGCCTGTGAGCTGCTGGGTGTCCGCCCGGAAGAAACATATGGTGTGGAAGACGGCCGGAACGGAATTCTGGCGCTGCATGCTGCCGGCATGCCGGCCATTCTGGCGGAGGATCAGTATCATCCCTCTCCGGAGATCGCGGCGCTGTGTGAGGCAGTACTGCCTTCGCTCGATGCAGTACACGGATATTTTTCCGGCCTGATGTGAGAATATGCTGATATAGAAGGATATACAGGGAGATAAAAATGATTCAAGTAGAAGAATACCGCGGCCACATCCGCAACTGGAAGGAACTGTGTGAGGAGCTGGACATTGACAGGAGCCTGCCGCGCGCCGGGAGAGAGCAGGAGATCCTGAAAAAAGGATATGAAGCATGGGGAACGGCACTCCCGGATCATCTGTACGGCATGTTTGCTTTTGCCCTGTGGGATGAAACGGAAAAGTGTCTGTACTGTGCGAGAGACCAGTTCGGCACAAAACCGTTCTATTATTATCAGACGGAAGACGGCGGGCTGCTGTACAGCACCATGATCCGTACGATCCTGCAGCAGGAGGGCTTTGTCAAAGAGCTGAATGAGGGTATGCTGCAGATATATCTGTCTCTGACATATGCAGCCGGGGAAGATACCTTTTTTAAAGGGTTGAAAAAACTGATGCCCGGTCACTTCCTGACATGGAAGAACGGGGAACTGACCATTGAGAGATATTTTGCACCGGCCTATCATCCGGATGAGACAAAGACACTGGAGGAATGGGCTGACGAGATCCATACGACGCTGCAGAAAATCATGCCGGAGGTAAAGGAAGACGGAGAGACGGCGGAGTCTTTTCTTTCGGGAGGAGTGGACTCTTCATATGTTCTGGCCATGTCGGATGCACAGGTCAGCGATTCCTGCGGATATGACGACGAACGATTTGACGAATCTCCTCTCGCTGCGGAGACGGCCCGGATCCTGGGAAGGGAAAACCGGCGCTGCCGCATTACACCGGAACAGTTTTTCGGTGCAGTGCCGTATGTCATGGAGAATATGGAACAGCCGCTTGGCGATGCCTCGGCAATTGTTTTCGCGCTGGCCTGTAAAGCCACGGCGGAGCACACAAAACTCTGCTATTCCGGTGAGGGTGCGGATGAATTTTTCGGCGGCTACAACATGTACCGGAACGCGGAGCGCTACGGTGATAATCTGAAGACTTTTTATGTCGGCAACACTAATATTATGAAGGAAGAAGAAAAAGAACGGATCCTGCAGCACTATGACCCGTCAATACTTCCGATCGGCCTTGTGAAGGAGATTTACGAAGAGACAGAAGGACTTGATCCGCTGACAAAGATGGCGGATATCGATATCCGTATCTGGCTGGAAGGAGATATTTATCTGAATGTCGACAAAATGAGCACGGCGGCCGGGCTCGAGATCCGGATGCCTCTTACGGACAGGAGGATTTTTGATATCGCTTCCCGTCTGCCGGCACGATACAAGGTCAATGCCGAACAGAACAAAGTGGCTTTCCGCACAGCGGCAGCCAAAGTTCTGCCGGAGGAGATCGCCTTCCGCAAAAAGCTTGGTTTTATCGTGCCGATCCGGATCTGGATGGCCGATGACAGGTACAACGCGGATGTCCGCCAGAAATTTGAGGGGGAAGCTGCCGCGCGGTTTTTCAAAAAAGAAGAAATACAGGCAATCTTTAACGAGTATGTCGGAGGCAATTCCGACCTGTGGCGCAAAGTCTGGACGATTTACACTTTCCTTGTGTGGTATGAATTGTATTTCAGCTGATCACTGTTTGTACGGTCCCAGTTTTGCATATTCCAGAAGAGCAACATTCAGCAGCTTATCCTGATCATCATAAATTTTGCTCTCCACGACACAGAGACGCTTTCCGTCTTTGATGACTCTGGCTCTGCATACCAGTTTCGATGTATTTCCGGGAGCAGAAAGAAAATTGAAATGACAGGAAGATGTTGTGACGATTTGGCCGGAAGTGGCGGCAGCCGCGCCGGCCACATTGTCTGCCAGAGCCAGATAGGCACCGCCGTGAACAGTGCCGATCGGATTGCCCATTCTGGGTGTTATCGGAATTTCCCCTTCGGCATATCCGTCCTCAATCGTGTATATTTTCAGACCGATCCCGCCGTTAAACAGCAGATCGGGGTTTTCCAGGCGGGATCGGATCCGTTCATTGATCATCAGAAATCTCCTTTCAGAAGCAGATAAACAGAATGAAATGGTATTGCCGGTGATTCGGTAATACCGGATTATTATTGCAGAATTTATTTTGAAATGCAAGAACAGGGATTCTATGGTATAGTAAAGTGATAAATGATCGTAGGAGCGCAGACAGAGAGATGGTCCTGCTGCGCCGACAGGAGCAGAAAAAGAGTGGGAGTATACGTATGAAAACAAAAAAACGATGGTTTGCGATGTTGCTCTGTGCCATCCTGCTGTGTATGCCGGCACAGGCTTCCGGTGCGGAAGGGAGCATTACGGATCCGGATATGACGGTTTCTGAAACCAGCGGAGAAGGTGCGGAACAGGAAATGTATACCGTGCCGGAAGCAGAGATCCTGCCTGTGTCAGAAGAAACTGTTCAGGCGGAGACACAGGAAGAGGCATCTGCAGTTCCGGAGGGGGAAAGCACGGAAGAAGATACGGCAGCCGATATTTCGGAAGTGAAAGAGGATACAGCCGGAAGCTCCGAAGAGGCCGAGATCCCCGAAGAGGCAGGGAAAGCCGAAGAGACGGAAAAAGCCGCTGACGCCGAAGAAGCCGTTGACGCCGAAGAGACGGAAGAAGCCGCCGATGCCGAAGAGGAAGAATCTCTTGAAACGGTTAAAAATGTCACTTTGGAATACCGGACGCACGTGCAGACATACGGCTGGGAAGAAGTATGGAAAAAAGCCGGTGAAATGAGCGGCACAATGGGAGAATCCAAGCGTCTGGAGGGGATTGAGATCCGGCTTGGCGGTGCGGAAGACGAAGATTATATTGAATACCGGACGCATGTACAGACATATGGCTGGGAGACAGAATGGAAGCGCAACGGCGAGATGAGCGGAACAGAAGGACAGTCCAAGCGCCTGGAAGGCATTCAGATCCGGCTTTCTCCATCGCTTGAGGCACAGTATGATCTGTATTATTGTGTTCACGCGCAGACATACGGATGGCTGGGATGGGCTAAAAACGGCCAGTCAGCCGGAACAGAAGGGCATTCCAAACGACTGGAAGGCATCAAAATTGTTCTGGTGAAAAAAGGTGAGGCGGCGCCGGAACCGGTCGGAGAAAGAGACATGCCGTTTATCGGAACCATGTTCCAGTATCAGACGCATGTGCAGACATACGGTTGGGAGACAGACTGGAAACACGACGGTGAGATCAGCGGGACTTTCGGACAGTCCAAACGGCTGGAAGGAATCCGCATCCAGATCAGCCCGGGATTTATGGCAGACGGTCAGAAAGGCGGAGTGGAATACCGGACGCATGTACAGACATACGGCTGGGAGACAGACTGGAAACATGATGGTGAGATCAGCGGCACACAGGGGCAGTCCAAGAGGCTGGAGGCTATTCAGATCCGCCTGACTGGTGATGTCGCGGAAAAATACGATATTTATTACCGGGTCCATGCGCAGACATACGGATGGCTGGGCTGGGCGAAAAACGGAGAGCAGGCCGGTACAGAGGGCATGTCCAAGCGCCTTGAGGGGATACAGATCGTAGCGGTTCCCAAGGGCGGCGAGGCGCCGGGTTCGACCTTTATGCCTCTGCGGAAATCCATAGACAGCTATACGATACCGTTTGCGCAGCCGTCTGCCGGAGCGCATACTATTCGCAATCTGCTGCGCACGGCACTGGTGCCCTGCGGCAGAACGCTGTACCAGTGGGGCGGCGGACACGGACCGGACACGAACCAGGCCGGTATGCCGCAGCAGTGGGTCGATTACTTTGAATCTCATTCCACAGAAACATGGGAACCGGATTTTTCGTATATATCATATTGGAACGGAGTGGACTGTTCCGGTTATTCCAGCTGGGTCGTAGCTAACACGACAGGCAAGTATGATGGTTCGGCACCTCTTGCCCAGAACGTGGCACAGCTCTATTCGGGCTATGGATGGACATATCTGCTCGATAAAGAAAATACGGTTTTCCGGCCGGGAGATTTCATCTCGGTTCTCTACGGCCACATCTGGATCAGCCTCGGGCAGTGCAGCGACGGCAGCACACTGCTTGTCCACAGTGCAGGCAACGGCATACAGCTGAGCGGTACAGGCGGAAAGGCTCTGGCTCTGGCTGATTACTATATGCGGAAATACTTCCCGTACTGGCCGTACGGCGTCATCAATTATGACTGGCTCCTGGATGAGCCGTCTTATACGGCGAGATGGATCACCAATGGCAGCGGGCTTCTGACCGATCCCGACGGCCTGCAGAAAATGAGTGCAGAGCAGGTCATGAAACTGCTGTTGGGAGACTGAGAAGAACGGTGCCGGCCGTGACACTGCATAATTACACAACATCACATAACGGAGGAAACATACATGCAGGAATATACCCCCATTAAGGAAGGAAAAGTACGTGAGATCTACGACATCGGCGATGCGCTGATCATGGTGGCGACCGACCGGATTTCGGCTTTTGACGTAATCCTGAAGAATAAGATCACAAAAAAGGGAACCGTCCTTACACAAATGTCCCGGTTCTGGTTCGACTATACAAAAGATATTCTTCCCAACCATATGCTGAGTGTGGATGTGGCGGACATGCCCGAATTTTTCCGTCAGGAGCGGTTTGACGGCAACAGTATGCTCTGTAAAAAGCTGGAAATGCTGCCGATCGAATGTATTGTCCGCGGATATATCACAGGAAGCGGCTGGGAGAGTTATAAGAAAAACGGAACGGTCTGCGGCATCGCGCTTCCTGAAGGACTTCAGGAATGCGAACAGCTTCCGGAACCGGTCTATACGCCCAGCACGAAGGCGGAACTTGGCGATCATGATGAAAATATCAGCTTTGAGCAGAGTATTGATGTGCTGGAGAAAGCGTATCCCGGCCACGGACAGGACTATGCGGAGCAGCTTCGTGACTGCACGATCGCACTGTATAAATCCTGCGCCGCATATGCCGGAACCCGCGGCATTATCATCGCCGATACCAAATTTGAATTCGGTCTGGACGAAAACGGCAGAGTCGTTCTCGGCGATGAGATGCTGACTCCGGACAGCAGCCGGTTCTGGCCTGCCGACGGCTATGAACCCGGACACGGGCAGCCTTCTTTTGACAAACAGTTCGTCCGTGACTGGCTGAAAGCCAATCCTGACAGCGATTACAATCTGCCGCAGGATGTCATTGACAAGACGATCGAAAAATATCTGGAAGCCTATGAACTGCTTACCGGAGAGGCTTTATCCTGAAAAGAGAAGAATGTCCGGCCGAAACAGACGGCCAGCAGCGAAATGCAATTTGAAACAGGAAGGGGAACGCAGTATGAAACCCTATGCGGAAATGACAAAAGAAGAACTGAAAAAAGAGGTGAAAGAACTCCGTGCTGCTTATCATCACCAGCAGACATTGGACCAGCATTATGACATGAGCCGCGGCAAACCTTCACAGGCGCAGCTGGATCTGTCCATGGGCATGATGGATGTGCTGCATTCGGGCGTAGACCTCTTCTGCGAAGACGGAACCGACTGCCGGAATTACGGAGTGCTTTCCGGAATCCGGGAAGCCAAGGTGCTGCTCGGGGATATGATGGAGAATAATCCGGATAATATCATCATTTACGGAAATTCGTCACTGAACGTTATGTATGATACGGTGGCCAGAGCCTTTACACACGGCATTATGGGCAATACACCCTGGTGCAAGCTGTCCCGTGTCAAATTTCTGTGTCCGGTACCGGGCTATGACCGTCATTTCGCGATCACAGAGTATTTTGGAATCGAAATGATTCCCATTCCCATGTCTCCCGGCGGACCGGATATGGATATGGTCGAAAAATTCGTATCGGAAGATGAAGCTGTCAAAGGAATCTGGTGTGTGCCGAAATATGCCAACCCGACCGGGTATTCTTACTCCGATGAAACGGTCAGGCGGTTTGCCCGTCTGAAACCGGCAGCGCATGATTTCCGTATTTTCTGGGACAATGCGTATGGGGTGCATCACCTGTATGATGACAAACAGGACTATCTGATCGAGATCCTGGCCGCATGCAAGCGCGCCGGCAATCCCGACATGGTATACAAGTTCGCATCTACATCCAAGATCACTTTCCCGGGCAGCGGCATTGCCGCTCTGGCCACGTCGCCCAACAACATGGAAGATATCCTGGATCAGCTTAAACACCAGACGATCAGTCACGACAAAGTGAACCAGCTCCGTCATGTGCGTTTCTTCGGAGATATTCATGGTCTGGTGGAGCATATGAAAAAGCATGCGGATATCATCCGGCCGAAGTTTGAGGCAGTCACGGAGACGCTGCAGGAGGAGCTTGGCGAGTTGGGGATCGGGACATGGACAAGTCCCATCGGAGGATATTTCCTCAGTTTTGACTCCATACCGGGGTGTGCGAAAGCCATCGTAGACCGCGCATTAAAGGCCGGACTGGTCATGACACCGGCCGGAGCGACCTGGCCGTATGGCAAGGATCCGCTGGACTCCAACATCCGGATCGCGCCGACATATCCTCCGCTGGAGGATCTGCGCAAAGCCATGAAGCTGTTTTCTCTGTGTGTGAAACTGGTTTCTGCAGAGAAGCTGCTGGCAGGAATGGAGTAAGGCTGCTGCGGCAGAAAAAATATATCCGAAGCAGCGTGTAATTAGTTGGTTATTAAAATTAATTATAAAAGAAAAGAGGTATTATTATGGCAGATGATTACAATCCGTTTGAGCAGGGACAGCAGCAGGATCCGGCTGACAGCCAGCCGATGTATCAGGGGCAGCCGCCGTATCAGGGTCAGACCCCTTATCCGGGACAGCAGCCGTATGGACAGCCGCCCTATGGATCCATGGAAATGCCGGGAAAAGGAAAAGCCACGGCGGCTCTCGTTCTCGGAATTGTCGCTTTGATCGGGGCCTTCCTGATGCCCATTATCGGTCTGATATGCGGCATTATTGCCCTTGTTATGGCAGGCAAGGCAAAAAAGGAAGGTTATGTCGGGGGCGCTGCGACAGCTGGAAAGATCCTCGGTGTTATCGGAATTATACTGTCGGTCGTATTCTTTGTACTGGCAGTTGTCGTCGGAGTTGCTATCTTCTCTTCTCCGGAAGTCCAGCAGGAGCTTTCGAACGTATTGAACAGATAACCGTTACAAATAATATTCAGGCAGCACGTGGGAGGCCAGCATGAAAATATGTCCGGGTTGCGGGGCACAGTGTCAGGATTCGGTACGATTCTGTACTAATTGCGGTACAGCGTTTGAACCGATACAGAGTCCGGCTGTAATTCAGCAGAATGATAATACACAGGATCCCGGCGGAGGATGGCAGCAGAACGGCGGTCCGCAGGACCAGTACGGTTACGGAGGATGGCAGCAGAACAGCGGCCCGCAGGGCGGCCAGTATGGCTACGGCGGGTGGCAGCAGAACGGTGGCCCGCAGGGCCAGTACGGCTACGGCGGGTGGCAGCAGAACGGCGGCCCGCAGGGCCAGTACGGCTACGGAGGATGGCAGCAGAACGGCGGTCCGCAGTATAATACCTTCGGAATCCGGCGGCGCAGCATTGCACTGGCCGTGATCTTTACGCTTATCACTTTCGGGATCTATGGGATCTACTGGATGATCCGGATCAACGATGACGTGAATCAGCTGGCCAACGAACCCGAGGCAACAAGCGGCGGACTCGTCTTTTTGTTCACTCTGATCACGTTTGGCATTTATGGATATTACTGGCTGTATAAGATGGGAGAGCGGTGCGACGCGATCAGAGGAGAATGGAACGGGAGCAAATCGATCCTATATCTTGTTCTCGGACTGGTCGGACTGTCGATCGTCAGTTACGCTCTGATCCAGGATGTGATCAACAAGACCCTGCCGATGGAACAGATCTGAAATATGGAAGTATAACTCAGCCGGGGATGTCCCCCGCCTCTAAGGCGGCGGGTTTATCAAAAATTTAAAGCCGTCTCACGCATAGCAGTATATGCGCGGGACGGCTTTGTTCTGTCAGTCAACATGCTGCCGGAGACAGCTGCTTTTTATTCTGCATCCTCTTCCGTTGCGGCGTTGAGAACGGCCTGTTCCTGTATTTCCTGAATATCCGGGTACATGGAGAGCATCGGACGTACTTTCTTCCCGTGGAGTTTTCTGTCCACGTAATTCTTTGTACATTTCATGACCAGCGGCGAGAGCGTCAGGACACCGATCAGGTTGGGGATCATCATCAGACCGTTGAAGGTATCGGAAATATCCCATGCCAGCTGGGCCTTCATTATAGAACCCAGGAGAACGATCACGACGAAAACGATCCGGTACGGCAGTACGGATTTGTCACCGAGCAGATATCTGCAGGCTGTAGCGCCGTAATGGCTCCATCCGAGAACTGTTGAGTACGCAAAGAGCAGGATTGCGATCGCAATGAAGGCGGCTCCCGCAACTCCGAATGTCTGCGAGAAAGAATAGCTCATAAATGTGCCGGAGTCGATCGCGGCTCCTGCCTCGGAGACTTCGCCGGTGGCCAGATCGATGACACCGGAGCTCAGGATCGTCAGCGCGGTCAGCGTACAGACGATAATGGTATCGGCGAACACTTCGAAGATGCCCCACATACCCTGGCGTACAGGCTCCTTGACGTTTGAACTGGAGTGTACCATGACAGAAGAACCGAGACCGGCTTCATTGGAGAACACACCGCGCTTAAAGCCCCATTTCATGGCCTGTGCGATACCGGCGCCGATACCGCCGCCAGCCACAGCCCTGATGGAAAAAGCACATTTGAAGATCGAGGCAAAGACGGCCGGGATCGTGCCGGCGTGCATTACGATGATGATGATCGTACCGATGAAATACAGGATGACCATAAACGGCACCAGTTTTTCCGTGATAGATGCAACACGCTTCAGACCGCCGATGATGACGAGACCGACTGCGACGACCAGGGCGATACCCGTGACGATCGTGGGAACGCCGAAAGCGGACTGTACATTGCTGACCATGGAGTTGACCTGACTCATGTTCCCAATGCCGAAGGAAGCCAGCAGGCAGAAGAAACTGAAGAGAACGGCGAGCACCGCACCGAGTGTCTTGCAGCCTTTTTTGGAGCCGAGTCCTTCTTTCAGGTAGTACATGGCACCGCCGTGCCATTCTCCTTCCTTATCTTTTCTCCGGAACAGAATACCCAGAACATTTTCCGAGTAGTTTGTCATCATACCGAAAAAGGCGATCAGCCACATCCAGAACACAGCTCCGGGACCGCCGGCCGCAATAGCTCCGGCGACACCGACAATATTACCGGTGCCGACAGTAGCAGCCAGTGCCGTACACAGGGACTGGAACTGGGAAATCGTACGGTCTTTTGTATGTCCGACGACATGTTTGTCTCTGAAAATAGCACCGATCGTATTTTTCATCCAGTGATGGAAATGTGTAACCTGGAAGAATCTTGTGAGAAGCGTCATGATGATGCCGACAAGACCCAGCAGGATCAGGGCCGGCCATCCCCATACGACACCGTTGAGGGCATTATTGATATTTGTAATTGCCTGAATCATGATCATTACCTTCCTAAATCCATGAAATTTCAGATAACGGGTTGCGGCGGAGAACCATAAAAAACGGACCCACCGAAGTGCGTCCAAACAAAAAGGCTCTGTCCTTTTGCCTGAGAGATCACGGAAGACCGCTTACACCTTCGGCACCCGTTAACGG
>CACZSZ010000245.1 GCA_902783945.1 uncultured Lachnospiraceae bacterium | reverse complement strand
TGGAAGCCCATCCGAGCGCCAGACCTTTTTTCTTCGGGAACCAGATATTCATAATGTTATTCGGAACGATGTTGACCTGGATCGTACTGCCGACAACAACCTGGATGATGATCATTGCCAGGAAGAGCGGCAGGGATTTTGTCACGGCAAAGATAACCGTTGCAATACCGCAGACAAGATTTCCGAATACGGCCATCCAGCGGCTGCCTTTCTTTGCGGCAAGGACACTGAATACAAATGCGCCGATGACGCTGATCCAGCCGGCTACACCGACCATAGCATTACACAGGTTCGGCATGTTGTCGCCCCATCCCCGGAATGCGCCGAATGCAGCAGGATACCAGCCCAGAGCATCTGTTGCCAGCGCAGCAGCAATGTAGTAGCTGAGCGCGCAATAGATGATCATCGACCAGCCCCATTTGCCGAAATTGTTTTTTGTTGCGTTTGAATCCATAGAATACCTCCTTTGTAAAACCATATGTGTCATTCATAAATTTTCTATAAACTCTCACCCTTTACTATGCCTCATAAAAAAGGATCTGTCTATTGACAGATCCTTTTTTATTCATTCCTTTTCAGAAAGTATTCAGTACCCTTCCGGATTTTTGCTCTGCCAGTTCCAGGAATCGCGGCACATGTCGTCCAGATCATACTGTGCCTCCCACCCCAGTTCCGCTTTGGCCTTGTCGCTCCGGGAATAACATGTGGCAATGTCACCGTCCCGGCGCGGCTTGATGCTGTACGGGATCTCGTGCCCGCAGGCCTTTCCGAACGCGCGGATCACGTCCAGCACGCTGTAGCCGTTGCCCGTGCCGAGATTATAAATGGAAACCCCTGTCCCCGGCGCCAGCTTCGCAAGCGCTTTGACATGGCCCCTGGCCAGATCGACGACGTGGATGTAATCGCGCACGCCCGTGCCGTCCGGTGTGTCATAATCATTGCCGAACACACCGACTTCTTTCAGACGGCCGACCGCCACCTGCGCCACATACGGTACCAGGTTGTTCGGAATCCCCTTAGGATCCTCGCCGATGAGGCCGCTCTCATGTGCACCGATCGGATTGAAATACCGCAGCAGGACCACGTTCCACTCCGGATCGGAAGTGTGGATATCCGTCAGGATCTGCTCCAGCATGTGCTTCGTCCAGCCATACGGATTTGTGCAGACACCCTTCGGGCAATTCTCCGTGATCGGGATCTCCGCCGGATCGCCGTATACCGTCGCCGAGGAACTGAAAATGATATTCTTCACGCCGTGTGCACGCATCTCGTCACAGAGATTCAACGTGCCGGCGATGTTATTGCGATAATACTCGATCGGCTTGTGCACGGATTCACCCACGGCTTTCAGCCCGGCGAAATGAATGACCGCGTCGATCCCCTTCCCGCTGTTTCCGGCGGCTGCACCATTTTCATCCGCTCTGACTCCGGAAGTCTCGCGGTCAAATAATTCTTTGAGTCCTTCCCTGTCCAGCATATCCGTTTTATAGAAGGTCACCTTCTTCCCGGTGATCTGTTCCACACGCTCCAGCGCTTTCTCACTGGAATTGTAAAGATTGTCCATGACGATAACGTCATGTCCTTCATTCAACAACTCCACGACCGTGTGGCTTCCGATATAGCCGGCTCCGCCAGTGACAAGAATTCTCATAGCTGTCCCCTTTTCTTTTTCCTGTTTTCTCCGTTGCCGAATCTCTTTTCTTTTATCAAAAATGCTTCGGCAGCCTTCCGCCGCAGTCGCGGAACAGCGCCATCATCTCACTGGTCAGCGAGACGTGCCCGGAATCGTACGAGTCAACCGGTATCTCGTCCGGACGGTACCATCCGGCCTCCGAGAGCTCATTCTCTTCCAGCAGGATCGTATCGTCGTCCCCGTCCAGATCACAGAAAAAACCCATCAGCAGTGTATCGGAAAACGGCCACGGCTGACTCTTGTAATACCGCAGATTTTTGACCGGCAGTCCAACTTCTTCCATAACTTCGCGGTACACGGTCTGTTCCACCGTCTCACCGGCCTCGGTGAATCCCGCCAGCAGTGCGTAATGCTTATAATTGCGGTCACGGTAGCGGCTCATCAGCAGTCTGCCTTTGTGCATCACGCCTACGATCACACCCGGACAGATCTGCGGATAGTACATCTCGCCGCACTCCGGACAGAGGATCATCCGCTCTTCTTCAGAGTGGCGCGTCTCACATCCGCAGTGGCCGCAGTAGCGGTGGCGCCGGTACCAGTTATACAGCTGAAAACCCGTGATGCCCGCGAAACAGCGGTCGCGCGGCTCCCCGAGCCGGAAACTCTGCGGCTCGATCCATTCATAGTTTTTATTCTTTTTGAACAGTCCCGCAAGATCGTTTTCGTTTTTGACCCTTCCCAGAAAATACTCTTCGTCGTCGATCCGGAACAGGTACGTATAAAAAAGTCCGTCTCCGCAGTCCTTTTTGGACGGAAACAAAACCTCTCCGAATTGTCCCTGGCCGATCAGACATTTTCTGTCCTTAAAGATCAGGATGGAAGCCTGGTCATCCGGCTGCTTATTCTCGTATTCATTATGGAACACCTTAGGTGCGATGTCCTGGATCATATGCTTTTCAAATATCCCTTCTGCTCTGTTATTCTTCAGCCTATACTTTCAGGCTGTCCGTTTACCCTAACAACTCTGCCAGATCCGTATATTCATATCCGTGTGCCGCAGCCACATTTTTGCAGGTCAGTTTTCCGTCAAAGGTATTCACGCCGGAGCTGATCACCGCGCTGTTTCTGCAGGCTTCCTCGATCCCGGCCTCAGCGATCTTCAGACCGTACTTCAGAGTTGCATTTGTCAGAGCGATCGTACTGGTGCGCGGCACGGCGCCCGGCATATTGCCGACACAGTAATGCACCACACCATCCTTGATAAAGACGGGATCGTCATGCGTCGTCACATGAGAGGACTCGCCGCAGCCGCCCTGGTCGATCGCGACGTCCACAAAGACCGCGCCGTCCTTCATCTCCTTCAGGTATCTCTCCTTGAACAGCTTCGGCGTCGAGCCGCCCGGGATCAGCACAGACCCGATGACAAGATCGGCATCTTTCAGAACACGCTCCACGTTGCTGTCGCTGGAGACCAGCGTCTGGATATGAGAGCCGAACATGTTATCCAGTTCTTCCAGACGTTTCAGGTTGACATCGAGGATCGCAACGTTGGCGCCCATGCCGACGGCGATCTTGCAGGCGTTCGCGCCGACCGTGCCGCCGCCGAGGATCACGACGTTGGCTTTCGGAGTGCCCGGCACACCGGCGAGCAGGATGCCCTCACCGCCGAATTTCTTCTCGAGGTATTTTGCGCCCTCCTGAATGGACAGGCGGCCGGCGATCTGGCTCATCGGAGAAAGCAGCGGCAGGGAGCCGTCTGTCTCCTGCAGCGTCTCGTAAGCCACGGATCTGACTTTTCCCTTCAGCAGCGCATCCGTCTGCTCTTTGTCTGCTGCCAGATGCAGATATGTGTACAGGATCAAACCGTCGTGGAACAGCGGATATTCACACTCCAACGGCTCCTTGACCTTGATCATCATATCGACCTTCTCCCAGATATCAGCCGCATCTTCCAGGATCGATGCACCGGCATCCACATACTCATTATCAGAAAATCCCGATCCGACACCGGCTCCTCTTTCTATATAGACATGATGTCCCGCCGCGACATACGCTTTTACGTTATCCGGCGTCAGTCCGACACGGAACTCATTATTTTTGATCTCCTTAACACAACCGATCTTCATGGGGTACTGCTCCTTTCAATAAATCACTGATTTTGATGTTTATGAAGTTCATCTCGTATAATACAAGATGCCCTGTTAATTTTCAATAACGTTAATTCTGTCACCGAAATACCGGTTTTCACACTCACAATGCCTGCATTCCGTCGGAAGTTCCGGCTTCGATATGCATCCGGTAATTACAGATATTCAGCGCGGCCCGGCGGTGGGTCACGATCAGGCAGGTCTTATCCTGCATAGCGGAAATGTTTGCCAGAAGTTTTGCCTCTGTCTCCTCATCCAGCGCACTGGTGGCCTCGTCCAGAAGCAGAACAGGCGCCCGGCTCAGCAGCGCACGCGCCACGGCTACACGCTGGGCCTGGCCCTCGGACAGGCCGACACCCCGTTCGCCGAGCACGGCATCCAGCCCGATCTCATCTACGAGCGTCTCGATGCAGGCAGCCCGCACGGCGGCCCGGATCTCTTCGTCCGAAGCCTTATCCGTAAACATCAGAAGATTGTCGCGAAGCGTGCCGGAAAACAGCATGTTGCCCTGCGGTACATAGGCGAACAGCCGCCTCGTTCCGCGGGAGGCAGGCACTTCCTTCCCGCCTGAACAAAAAACGATTTGTCCCTCCGTCGGATGCTGGATCCCCAGCAGCAGCTGGAACAGTGTCGTCTTGCCGCCTCCGGATATGCCCGTCATGGCTACGAAATCACCGCGGTGTATCGTGCCGCTGATATCCGTCAGCACATTCTCCTCACCGTCGTCATACTGAAAGCTGAGGTGATTCATCCGGATCTCATCGAAACTCTGCAGTTCTTCACCCGCCTCTTCCACTGGCAGATTAGTCAGCTCCAGCAGCCTCTCGGCGGAAGAGATCACGCCATAGGCCTGGCCGGCAAGTGTCACGGAACTGGCGATCGGTCCCTGCACGCGCCCGATCAGCTGGATCATGGCCGCCAGAGAACCGTATGTGAGATTGCCCCGGAAAATGCTGATGCAGCCCCAGACCATACAGAACAGCCAGGAAAGATCAAAGACCATGCCCATGCTGTTGTTCATCCACATGGAAAACCGCCCCTGACGGACCTGCTCCGTTCGGAGCGTCTCCTGACTTGTGCCGATCCGGCGGATCATTCTCTCTTCGGAAAGACTGGACTTGATCAGGCGCACATTTTCCAGTACCTCCTGCGTAGAGGCGTGCAGCGCACCTTCCGCCTCGCGCATCCGTTTGTGCCGCTTCTTCATCGGATTGCGGAACAGCAGCATCAGGCCGAGGCCCAGGATGCCGCCCACGATCAGCAGAATGACAAAGCGCCAGTCCATCGAAATCAGGATAGCCGCCGCCCCGAAGAAACTCACCAGGATACTGACGAAACTTGGGAAAATATTGATGGCACCGTTTTTCACGACACCCATATCCGAAAACACGCGGTTCACCAGCTCTCCGCTGTGATATCCCCGTATGCTCGGATAATCCTTGTACAGGAGCTGCTGGATCAACATGCCCTGCAGACTTTTCTGCAGCCCCGAAGACGCCCGGATCTGAATGGAGGAATTCACAACCGACAGGACCCGCATGCCGATGATGATCACCGCCAGCAGGATCCCATAGTGCCAGAGTGCATCGGTCTTCGCCGAGACCGCGCCGTCGATCAGCCCTTTTGTCACAAGTGCGAGCGCCAGCGAACCGCCTGTCCGCAGGATCGAGAGCAGGCAGATCAGCACAACCTTCGCATGCACACATTTTGTCCATGCGAAAGTTGCCGAAAGCCCGGGACTTTTAAAGATTGACAGAACTTTTCTTATGTTTTCTTTCATGGCCTCACCCCGCCTTGTCCAGCCGCTGCCGGGCCACAAGGTCGGCGAAGATCCCGTTCTTCTCGATCAGTTCATCATAGGTGCCGTCCTCCGCGATCTTTCCGTTTTCCAGCACCAGGATACGGTCGCAGTGACGGATAGTCGAGAGCCGGTGAGCGATGACGATCCGGGTGCAGCGCATCTTGTCGAGTGCCTCCGAGACCTGCTTCTGCGTGATATTGTCAAGTGCGGACGTGGCTTCATCCAGGAGCAGAAGCCTCGGCTTCGGAGCGACGGCCCGTGCGATCATCAGCCGCTGCCGCTGCCCGCCGGAAATACCGCCGGCACCTTCCTGCAGGACCGTGTGCATGCCCATCGGCATGGCGCGGATATCGTCCGCGAGACCGGCGACTTCCGCCGCATCCCAGGCATCCTGCAGCGACAGATTCGGCGCCGAGATCGTGATATTTTCAAAAATGCTTCCCGAGAACAGATCCCCGTCCTGCATCACTGTCCCGATGCATTTGCGCAGCGAACCGGGATCCAGTGTCCGCATATCCTTGCGGTCATAGAAGATCGAGCCCTTCTCCGGAGTCTCGAAACCGAGCAGCAGGCGCATCAGAGTGGATTTGCCGCAGCCCGTTTTCCCGACGATCGCCACATACTGCCGCGCGGGAATGGTCAGGCTCAGATCGTCCAGGATGGCCTTCCCCTCTTTTTCATAGCGGAAAGTCACATGCGAGATCTCGATCTGGCCCGTGATCGAAGTGATCGTCTCCCGGCCCGTGTGCTTTTCCGGCTCCGCTTTCAGCAGAGGCTGGATGATTTCCAGGATCGGCTTGACCGTGGCCGCAGCCACAGCTGCCGAAGCTATAGCACTGAATGCGGACGAGATATAGGCATACGCCGAGTTGAAAGCATAGTAATCCGCCACGGACACCTGCGTGCGGACCGCGATATAGTACATAACGATCGTCCCTGCCAGCGAGATGGCCGTCGTGAACACGGAATTCAGCTTGATCAGAGCAGGCGGATTGAACTTCAGTCCCGCCTCGCGCGAATAGAGATCCATCCATTTTGCAAAAACACGGTTCTCTGCGCCGGAAAGCCGGATCTTCTCAATACCGTTGATCAGCGAGAGCGTCAGTCCGCGTTCCTTCGCCGTCAGATCCATGATCTCCTCGTTCCGCGCAGCTGACATCATGTTTGCGGCAAGCGAAAGCACCAGTGTCGCGATCGACACGATCAGCGACGGCACCACCAGCGAGCGGGCATAGGAAAAGATCTGTGTCAGATAGACAAGCGAAAACACACCTGTGATCGATGTGGAAAAGATCGTGTCCACCAGCGTCGTACACAGCGAATTCATATACGTCAGATACTGGCTCAGCTCACCGGAGCTGTACTGTTTGAAAAATCCTGCCGGAAGCGACAGCACGCGCATCATCGCCGCAGCCTGCACATTGACATCCATGCGGGTCCGGATCCGGTAAAGCAGCAGCTGCCTGATGATCGTCAGCAGGAAATTGCCGATGGTGGCAAACAGCATGAAACTCATGACCGCCGCCAGCAGCTGGAAACTGCCGGAAGTGACGACCTCATCCATCAGAATATGATTCAGTTTCGGAATGATCATGCCGACCGCCGTGATCAGGGCAGCCGCGATCACAAACGAGGCGATGTCCCACCCTGTGAGTGTCTCAGCCATATAGCGGAACAGATCTTTGATCTTCAGCTTCTGCAGCGGAAACGGCTTGTAAAAACAATATGCCTCCGTACCGATCTTCTTTTCCTCCGCCGACGTGACCCGCACCTGCCGGCCTGTCGCGGGATCGCGGTACACAAACCGCCCGGCCGCATTGCGCAGCACGGCGATGACCGCACCGCTCTCACGCAGCGAAGTGATCATGACACCCATTGCGTCCCTGTGCCATCCCGGCTCCAGGATCACTTCCCGGTACATGATGTCCGAAGACGTCAGCAGGAAATCCAGCTGCGAATCCAGGTCGCGCAGCTTCGCCGGGATCTCCTTGTCCTTGATCCCGAAATACTTCCGAATACTCTCCAGCGCGTCACTGACATCCGCACCCTCCTGGAACACACCGCTCGACCGGCGCCCGGTGACAGCATATTCCAGACGTTCAAAATTGTCCGCCAGCATCTCGCGCTCATGCTTTTTCCTGTATTCTATCTGCTCATCAAACCAACCCATGCTTATACTCCTTGAGTTGTTTCCGCGCTGTTCCGCACTTCGTGCTCAGTGATCATTTATTCACTCGTAACCAGTTCTGTATACGCCCCGTTCAGGGCCAGCAGTTCATCATGCGTGCCGCGCTCGATGATCTTTCCTTTGTCCAGGACAATGATCTCGTCGCAGTCGCGGATCGTCGACAGCCGGTGTGCAATGACGATACACGTGATCCCGCGCTGGCTGATGGCGCGGACCACTTCAAATTCCGTCTGCGCATCCAGCGCGGAAGTGGCCTCATCCAGTATACAGATGGTCGGATCCTGCGCCAGCGCCCGCGCGATCTCGATGCGCTGCCGCTGTCCGCCGGAATAATCCCGTCCGTTCTCAGACATTTTGTGAGTGTAGCCGCCCGCACGCTGCGTGATGCTCTCGTGGATCCCCGCATCGCGCGCGGCCAGGATCATTTCGAAATCTTCGATCGAAGAATCCCACATCCGGATGTTCTCTGCTACTGTGTCTTCAAACAATGTGACATTCTGGTCGATGACGGCTACCGAACCGGTGAACACGTGCCGGTCGATCCTGCTGATGTCCATACCGTCAAACGTAATGCTGCCGCTCCACGGCTGATACAGGCCGCTCAGAAGCTTCGCCACCGTGGACTTGCCGCAGCCCGACCGTCCGACCAGCGCGATCTTCTGCCCCGGTTTCACTGAGAGTGAAAAGTCCGTGATGACCGGCGCACTCAGACGCGCATATCCGAACGAAATGTCTTTCATCTCGATCGCTCCGCTGAGTTTCTCGTAATCCGCCTCCTTCGGCTTATCCTCCAGCTGCGGATCCATGGGATAGCTCATCACGTCGTCCACACGCTCCATCTGCGTGATCATCTCCTGCATCGACTGCCCGGCGGTGATCATATCGTTGGCCGGCGTCATGAACTGACTCAGGAACCCCTGGAAGGCCATCACCATACCGATACTGAACGAACCGTGCAGCACCAGATATACGCCGAGGCCCAGGATGGTCATATTGGAAAGCGACGTCACCAGATTCGGGATCATACTCAGATAGGCATTCAGCCGGATATAGCGGATTTCCTGCGTGTTCACGCTTGCCTGGAAGCCGGCCCACCGGCTGAAATAGCCGCGCTCGGCTCCGCTCGACTTGATCGTCTCGATCATCCGGATACCGGAAGCGGTCGCTCCGGAAAGCTTCGCGTTGTCGCGCATCTGCACCCGCGTG
>CACZSZ010000244.1 GCA_902783945.1 uncultured Lachnospiraceae bacterium | reverse complement strand
TTTTGTACAATCCGTGTTAAAATAATATCAAAGATAAGAGGGAGTAGCGAAACGGCTCTGCCGGATCTGAAACCGTCAGGACGATGCGAAAGCATCCGTATCAGGTGAGATCGCAAGACTTTTATCACAGAACACTCTGTGGTAAAGGTCTTTTCTTTTACCACAGGCCACAAGGGTAAAGGAGGAAATACAATGCTGATCATGTTTTTGATGCTGATGCTGTTTATCGGAGTACTTATCACCGGGATCCGCCTCGCATGGGGCCTTGCCAGATTTCTGTTCGGGCTCGGACTCTTCTGGTTCTGCCCTCTTCTGTTTATCCTGGCTGTCCTGTTCGGGGGCTTCTCCCACATGTGGCTGCTGATCCTGATCGTAGGGCTCCTGTGCGGACGCGGTTTTGCCCGGCAATATTAACAAGACGTGCTCTATACTCAATTAAAGTAAAGTTTAGGCTGCCTGTATAAAATGGTACCATCCGAATCAAAAATGAAGGAGGAACGAAGATGAGCTTTATGACTGACAATACACTGCGTTATGCCACAAGAGGCCTTACCGGAAACAGAGAGACCGACATCGCGTTTCTCAAAGAACAGATCCATGAATACAGCTTTGACCTGCGCATCACGGCGGCTCTCGAGCGGATCCTCAGGTGCCTGACCGTTCCCGAGGCGGGATGCGCTGTAGCCTGAATGAGCAAATGGAAGCCGGCAGATATCCCTGCCGGCTTTTTCTATAAGTCCATCTGCAGGTCCCGGAGCTTCTTTTTCTCACGGGATCTGCTGTAGTCTTTATCCGATGCATGCGTCTGTGTGCCGAGTTTCTGGCTAAGGAAGCTTTTTACACGCCGCTTTCTTACGGCCTGCTCATACTGCTTTTTTGTGCCTTTTCTTTTCAGTATGATCGTCTCTGTATCTTTATTCATGATGCCTCCTCCCACTCCTTGATCTGGAAGCGCATGCGGTCGATGCTGCGTTTTTCTGCCGCTGTGTAGTTCTTTTTCCCGTACCTGGAACAGGTCGTCGGGATCCTTGTTCCCCGTGCAATCGGATGCGTCCACCCCTTCCGCATTTCCGCATATACACTCCCTCTTGACTTGGAAAGCCGGGTGTTCGTCTTTTCTGCGCACATCGGGCAGGAACAGTGGATCTTTCCTTTCCTCAGCATGCCGAGATGTTCGACATACCAGTACTCCCCCTGCATCTGTCTGACCAGGCGGTATTTGCGCATGGCTTTTGTGTATGCTCTGAAACGACGGTTTCCCCGCTGTCTGTGGATCATGGCATCTCCTTTCTTCTCCTGTATCCTACCACCCATCCCGGGGCTTTGCATTAAACCGTCAGTTGAGTCTTCAGGCGGCAGCTCCCCTGATCATCCCAAAAGGAAACTCCCCGTCAAGGACGAGGAGTTCTGTAATGTGCATATCAAACAATCTGGCAAGAACGATCTGTGTTTCCAGGGATGGAAGCGACCGTCCTTTAAACCACTTGTATACCGTCTGTTCCGCTGTAATTCCTGTGATCGTCATGATCTCTTTTACCGAGTATCCGCTGTCTTTGATCAGTTCTTTTAAATGCTCGCCTGTTTTTTCCATGTTGATGGAAACGTCCATGCGCTCCACCGGATACTTTCTCTTGGTACACATGTGGCTGCTCCTCCTTCCCGGATCCGTAAGAGTATATTATACATATCCGGAATGGCTTTGTCACTCGCCTGACAGTTGAATGCTAAAAATCCCAGGATCTGCCGGTCATATGACTGCGGACTTCTACTTGGCCTTTTTCTTCTTTTTCTTTTCCTTATCCTTCAGCATATCGAGCCACTTGTCGTCAGCATCGTTCAGGACACCAATGACAGAAGTGATCCCGCTCACGCTTTCTTTCTTTTTCCAGACCCCTGCATAAGGCATCTTCTGCCATACATCATATCCGGCCGGATCTTGTGGCCGGACACGCCACAGGGCATTGTTTATGACCGACCTTCCGATGAACTGCCCCTCTGAAATAAGGCAGTTTGTAAAATAGCCGGACTTTGCCAGGAAGGATACGTTCTCTTTAGTAATCATATAGATCTCCTTTCATATTTCTGCCAGCATGCAGTTAAAAATTGGATTTTGAAAATAGAAATGTGTTTTGAGACGGGTGAAAGCCCAAAATGCAAAAAGATTTGTTTCTGAAAATGACCTGCGGCCTGCCGGATTAGTCCTATACGGTTCAGGAGCCTCATACAGTCGGTTTAAAGATGTTTGGCAGGGATTTCCCCTTAAAGCCATTTTGCTCCTTTATAAAGGCTTCTGTGTGATCCCAAGGGCAAGAAAGACCATCTGCCCGCATCCCGCGCTAAGAAGCGTCTGCGCCATCTCCTCAAACGTAACGCCGGTTGTGACCACGTCATCAAAGACAAGGATCCGCTTTGTATAGTCGACTCCTCTTCTGGCTGCAAATGCATCCCGCACAGCTTCCTGACGTTCCGTTTTTGAAAGCTGCCAAAGCGGCGGATAATTTCTGCAGCAAAATACAGCGTGGTCCATGCTGGCAAGGTGTTGGGATTCCGAGAGACTGGAAATGATCTCCGAAAACTTGGAGACTTCTCCCGGTTTTGGCGGGACAGACAGGATCGCATCGATCCCCTGCTCTTTGCAGATCCATCTTACTACTGAAGTCAGCATCTTTGCAAGAGGCAGACTCATCTTTTTCCCGGATGCAATTTCCCTGAGCATGCCGGTATAGACATCTGTCCGGTCTGATGCAAAGTACCGGCCACAGACGTACAGCGGAAAGCGGAAGCCGTAGGAATTCAGCCTCGTCATTGCCGGCGGGCAGACAGCCTTTTTACCTCTTGCTGCAGCCTCTCCCGGGAACATACACTGATGCCGGGACAGGCTCTCGATCAGAACCTCTTCATCTGCTGCATAGCAATCAGGAAGCATGTGTGCATCCTGGAAAGAGAGTTCTTCTCCCGATTGTACTGTCGTGCAGGAAAATCCACGAAGAGCCCTTACAAGATCCTGGTCGCAGGATACAACACACAGATCCTCCATCCCTGCCCCGGATAGACGCAGCACCTCTCTTGTGATCTGTTCAGCCATCTTCCTGATGTCACGGGATATGGGAATCGTTACTGCCGCCCCGCTTTCTCCCTGCCAGAGGAGCATGCTGCTGTCTTCCTCATACCGCTCCATGTACACGACGGTATAAAGCTCTTCCAACTGCCTCCACTGATAAGAACTGACCTGCTTAAAAGAATGGATATCGATCGCCAGAACGCCTGGCGTACTTCTCTTTTGGATCATGCATGACCTCTTGCAGATATACTGTCTGTCTTAACAAACACATTTTAGCATAGACTTCTTCTCTTTTACACAAACTACAGTATTCTGTGTTTCATGTACCTTCACTGCCTAAAATCAATATATAATCCACATGAAACACCCTATTATATGTATCTATAGATTTGGGAAATACAGACCAGGTCCACAAATGAAATCCCGCTGCTTTCCAGAAAAGGAAGGATCCTGTATCTTCCCACCTGCTGCA
>CACZSZ010000243.1 GCA_902783945.1 uncultured Lachnospiraceae bacterium | reverse complement strand
CCAGCGCTCATCCCACTGCAGGAAATGCGGGAATACTCCCTTCTGAACCTCTCCGGATATATCCTTGCTGAGAGGCGGATCCGGCTGATACAGATAATCCGTTACAAATTCACGCGCTTCCGGATACTCCTCCATGAACTCGACGAGTTCTTCCGGTACCTCTTTGTTGCGCAGATATTCTGCCAGCTCTTCAATGGAGATCTCAGACAGTTCATCCCTGTCTCTGACCTCGTTCCTTTTGGCCTCTTCCTCTGCCAGCCTCTGCCGTTCTTCCTCTTCCTTTTCAAGACGGATCTTTTCCGTCTCCAGATTCTTTTTCGCTTCTACAGACAGCTTTTCCACCAGACTCTGATCTGCCATACCCGGACCGGATGGCACTTCTTCCTCAGCAGAAGACTCTGTCCGCGCGGCATTCGTGTTTCCTGCGGCGGTCACCGTTCCCTGCACGGCATCGGATTTAACTGTATCAGACTCCTGTTCCACAGCAGCATTTTCCGAATCTGCGTCATCTGCAAGCGTATCCGCACCGCTCTCTTCTGCTGCTGTCTGTGGTGTTCCCACGCTTTCTGAAACGGCATCTGTTCCCGTATTTTCCGCGGCTGCGGCTGTCTGCGAGACTTCCGTGCCTGCTGCCGCTTCCGGATTTTTCTCTGCACGGCTGCCGGCACGCACACTGAACACAACCACGATAATGGCCGCCAGGATCACCGCTGCGGCGATCAGCACATGTGTCATCAGCTGCTTCTGCCGCTGCTGCCGCGTCATGCCCCTGCCGGTTTTCTGCCGGCTTCTCCCGGAGTTTCCGGACTGCGGCTGTCTGTGTCCGCGGTCCGTATTACCGGCACGGTTCTGGCTATTTCTTCTGCCGCTGCTGCCGCTTCCGGTATTCCTTCTGCCTGTCCCGGCATTTCCCGGCACCGCGGCCCTTCTGCGGCGGTCTGTTTTTTTATCCGTACTCAAACTTCTTCCCCTTTAGTCCATCCCTCAGCGGTCCTGACCGCTTTGCGCCAGCCTCGTATTTTCTTTTCCCGCTCTTCCTGCGTGATCGCCGAAGCAAACACGCGGTCAGCTTTCCAGTTGGCACGGATCTCATCCGCGTCCTTCCAGTATCCTTCCGCCAGCCCGGCCAGGTACGCAGCTCCGAGCGCAGTTGTTTCCACGCATCCGGGACGATAGATCGGAACACGGCACAGATCCGCCTGCATCTGCAGAAGAAGATCATTCGCGCTTGCTCCGCCGTCTACCTTCAGCTGCTTCAGTTCACGGCCGCAATCCTCCGCCATGACCTGCAGCACATCATTTACCTGATATGCCAGCGACTCCAGTGTTGCCCGGATCACATGGTACTTATTCACGCCTCTGGTAAGACCGACAATAGTCCCTCTTGCATAGGGATCCCAATATGGCGCCCCCAGGCCTGTAAAAGCAGGAACTACATAACATCCGTTCGTATCCGGAACTTTCCGCGCCATATATTCCGAATCCCCTGCCGAGTCGATCAGGCGCATCTCATCACGCAGCCACTGGATCGCCGCTCCTGCAACAAAGACAGAGCCCTCCAGAGCATATGTGACCGATCCGCCTGTACCCCAGGCAATTGTCGTGATCAGTCCGCGATGAGAAAAAACCGGCTCTTTACCTGTATTCATCAACAGAAAGCCGCCTGTACCGTATGTATTTTTGGCTTCTCCCGGCTGAAAGCACAGCTGTCCGAACAGAGCTGCCTGCTGATCGCCCGCTGCACCCGAAATGGGGATCTCCGCTCCGAAAACGGATGGATCCGTTACGCCGTACCTTCCGCTGGACGGCTGCACCTCCGGAAGCATGCTGACCGGAATCTGCAGGATACCGAGGATTTCTTTATCCCACTCCAGCGTGTTGATATTGAACAGCATTGTCCGGGAAGCATTGGAATAGTCGGTCACATGCACACGGCCTGCTGTCAGTTTCCAGATCAGCCATGTCTCCACCGTCCCGAAGAGCAGTTCTCCCTTTTCTGCACGCTTTCTGGCTCCCGGGACCTCATCGAGGATCCATTTCAGCTTGGTTCCGGAAAAATATGCATCCAGAACCAGTCCCGTGCGCTCATGAAAAAACCCTGTCAGACCTCTGTCCCGGAGCTCATCACAATATGCCGCCGTGCGCCGGCACTGCCAGACGATAGCAGGACAGATGGGTTCCCCCGTCGCCTTATCCCAAACGATCGTCGTTTCCCGCTGATTTGTGATGCCGATCGCCCGGATCTGACTCACATCGGCTCCTGCCTTCTGTACAGCTGCTTTGGCCACGGCCAGCTGTGTATCCCAGATCTCCCGCGCATCGTGTTCGACCCACCCGGGTTTCGGATAATGCTGCTGAAATTCCTGCTGCGCCATGCTGCATATCTGTCCGTGCTCATCGAACAGAATACAGCGGCTGCTTGTCGTTCCGGCATCCAGTGCCATGATATACTCTTTCATGTTCTTCCTCTTCAGCTTTTCTCTCTCAGAATCAGCCTCAGTGTGTCCAGCAGCACCTGCATCTGTTTTGCAGTGCCGATCGTAATGCGCAGGTAATTATCGATCCGGGGAAGCGCAAAATATCTCACATAGATACCTTTCCCCCTCAGGATCCGGAATAATTCCGCAGCGGGAATGTCCGGATGCGTGACGAACAGAAAATTCGTACTGGAGTCCAGACAGACAAAACCCATCTCTTCCAGCTCATCCCGTACGCTGTCCCGCGTATTGATGATCTTTCCGACCGTTTTCTCGAAATAAGTCCTGTCTTCCAGTGCCGCAGTTCCGGCAAGAATCGACGGACGATTCATGGTATAGGAATTGAATGAGTACCGGACATCAGAGAGGCAGCGGATCAGTTCTTCGTTCCCAATGGCAAATCCGATCCGTATGCCCGCCATGGAACGGGACTTGGAAAAGGTCTGCACGATCAGCAGATTATCGTACTCTGCCAGCAGCGGCAGGGCCGATTCTGCCCCGAAATCGACATATGCTTCATCGACGATCACGACAACATCCCGGTTGGCATCCAGTATTTTCCGGATGTCCCCTATGGGAAGCGCGATCCCGGTCGGCGCGTTCGGATTAGGAAAAACAATGCCTCCGTTTTCTGTTTCATAGTCTTTCGGATCGATCCGCCAGTCTTCCGTCAACGGGATCTTCCGGTACGGAATACGGAAACACTCGGCCCAGACTTCATAAAAAGAATAGCTGACATCAGGAAACAGAAGCGGGGCACTGCCGTTAAAAAAGGTCAGGAATGACATTGCCAAAACATCATCTGACCCGACACCGACAAATACCTGTTCTTTTTTTACACGATACTCCGCAGCAAGTTTTTCTGTCAGGAGGCCTGCCGCCGGATCCGGATACAGACGCAGCTGTCCCGCATCCATGTCCCGGAGAATTTCCTGTACCCCGGGAGCGGGCGGATACGGATTTTCATTTGTGTTCAATTTGATAATATGCTGTTCCGTCGGCTGTTCCCCCGGTACATAGGGGTCAACACGCCGGACCAGATCCTTCCAGCTCATAGTTCTTCCTTTTCCTTTCTCTTTTTTCCTGCGGCTCCGTATCTCAGTGCCGCTTCCAGGTGCCCGGATACAGCAGAACAAAAATCGGCAGCAGTTCCAGCCTGCCGGCCAGCATGTCAAAGATCAGGACTGCTTTGGATACTGCCCCGTAAGCAAGATAGTTCTGCGTCGGCCCGACCGCGTCAAGGCCCGGTCCGATATTATTCAGAGTGGCAGCCACGGCACTGAAATTAGTCTCAATGGAGAATCCGTCAAAGCTGATGATCATGAACGACACCCAGAACAGCACAAAATAGGCTACCAGATAAGCCATGATCGAACGCATCGTCTGATCCTGGACGACATGTCCGTCCATACGCATCTTTCGGATACTCCGGGGATGCAGCAGGCTGCGGATCTCTTCCTTGATCTCCTTGACCATGATCAGCACACGGCTGACCTTGATTCCGCCTCCCGTACTGCCGGCACAGGCGCCGATCATCATCAGCGTAAGCAGGATCGTTCTGGAAAAGGACGGCCAGAGATCAAAGTCCGTCGTGGAAAACCCTGTTGTCGTGATGATCGAAGCGACCTGAAAAGCTGCATCACGGACCGTGTGTCCCATTCCGTCGTAGCTTCTGAAAACATTCCAGGAGATCAGCGCGACTGCGGCCACAACGATCAGCAGATAGGTCCGCACCTCTTCCATTTTGAAAGCTTCTGATGCCTTACGTGTAAGCATCAGATAGTAAAAACCGATATTCACGCCGAAGGCAAGCATGAAAACCGTAATGATCCACTGCTGCACAGATGTGTACGCCCCGCAGCTGGAATTCAGCACACCGAATCCGCCCGTGCCGGCCGTGCCGAATGTGATGCACAGTGCATCAAACCAGTTCATACGCGTGATCAGAAGAAGACACAGCTCAATGATCGTCAGGCCCAGATAGATCTTGTACAGAAGCCTTGCTGTCGTCCGCACGCGGGGCACGAATTTCGTGACCTCCGGTCCGGGGCTTTCCGCACGCATCAGATTCATGTGGGAACCGCCGCTTCCCATGGGAAGCAGCATCAGGATAAAGACCAGCACACCCATGCCGCCGATCCAGTGGGAAAAGCTCCGCCAGAACAAAGATGTATGAGAAATCACTTCCACATCGCTGAGAATGGAAGCTCCTGTCGTAGTAAACCCGGATACGATCTCAAACAGCGCGTTCAGAAAATTAGGGATTTCCTTTGTGATCACAAACGGAATCGCACCGTAACAGCTCAGAAGGACCCAGGAAAGGCCCACAGCCACAAACCCTTCCTTCTGATATATTTCCATATTGTCCGGTCTTTTTGAAAGAAATACACCGGCCGCGACGGCAATCCCGGCCAGTATCAGATAGACCCATCCTTCTTCTTCCCGGAAGACCAGAGCGATCACACAGGGAAGAAACATCAGCAGTCCTTCGAGTCTAAGTATCCAGGACAGCACAAATCGGATCATGCCGTTATTCATATATTACTCTTTCTGTCTGCCTGCACGGGCTCAGCCCGGTCAGGATATATCAGAACTCCGTTTCTATAATATCGCTGATATCCTCAAAACCGAGGTTCGTTGTGACGACGATCACAGAATCGTCTTCCTTGAAATAATCCTGCCCGCCCGGTATGATCAGCTTATCATCTCTGACTATACCCGCGATCAGTGTATTGGATTTGATCCTCATATCCGCCAGTTTGATCCCGAGAATTCTGGATTTTGGCCGGATCAGAAATTCCAGTGCCTCGACACGGTTGTTCATGAGGCGGTAGAGAGTCTCTACGTTGCTGTCCATACTGTTCGCCATGGCACGGACATACTGCAGGATCCGCTGCGCCGTCAGATATTTCGGCTCGACTACGCTGTCCAGCACGAGGCTCTCGATCACCTCATCGAACTCTATATGATTGAGTTTTGTGATGATCTTTTTCCTGACCTTTCCCTGTGCATATTTCGAGAGAATGGCATTGACTTCATCTATGCCGGTACACGCGACCAGCGCGTCCATGCTGTCCAGCCGCTCTTCGCGCAGCAGATTCTGGTCACTGCCGTCACCGCAGGTGATCATGGCATCCGGGAACGCTTCGACCAGTTCTTCACAGCGTTTCCTGTCACGCTCGATCAGCTTGACATCCACGCCGGATTTCAGGAGGATTTTTATCAGATAATACGCCATGGAGCCGCCGCCGATGATCATGACGTTCTTTACTTTGTTCGTCTTGACACCGATATCGTAGAAGAAGCGCTCTGCTTCCAGCGGCATTGCGATGATCGTCAGGATATCCCCCTTTTCGATGACATAGTCACCATTCGGGATCGTGATCTCTCCTCCGCGGTCCGCGACACAGACCAGAATATTCTGCCGGACATGCGGAGTTATCTCCTTCAGAGGATGTCCGAGCCATTTATAATCATCCGGCACCTTAAAGCGGAGCAGGTCGATCCTGTCCCTGGAAAAGCTGTCGATCTCGATCGCACTCGGGAAACGCAGCAGCCGCGCAACTTCCCGTGCTGCCTCCAGATCCTGGTTGATCGTCATGGACAGCTGCAGCTCGCTGCGGAGGAAATGCCGCTCTTCGGAATAGACCGGATTGCGCAGACGCGCGATGGTATGGCAGTTGCCTTTCCGCTTCGCGATGACACAGCAGAGCAGATTGACCTCGTCACTTTCCGTCACAGCGATCAGGATATCCGTGTGCTCCAGATCAGCATCCTGCAGGACACTGTAGCTTGTGCCGTTTCCCAAAACACCCATGACATCAAACCGGGTCGACACATTCCTGATGCGTTCCGGATCCATGTCCACTACAACAATATTATGATTTTCTTCTGATAATTGCCCGACCAAAGTCCTGCCGACCTTGCCGAGTCCCACAATAATGATTTGCATAATAGAAATATTATAACACTCTTTCTCATAGAATGCTATCTATTCTACAGGCTACCCCCGGCGGCAAAAACGTGATATGATGGCAGAGTCAAAAACCCCGATTCTGCATATACTTTATAGTAAAGGAGTCTTTCATCTATGGGAAATGTATCACCTTCCGCGTGTATGGAAATCAAGGACGGCACTCATGTTGCCAAAACCGTACTCATGCCGGGCGATCCGCTCCGCGCAAAATTTGTAGCTGAAACATATCTGGAAAACCCGGTCCTGTTTAATGACGTCCGCGGCATGCTGGGCTACACCGGTACCTACGAAGGCAAAGAAGTGTCTGTCATGGGAAGCGGCATGGGTGTTCCGTCCATGGTCCTGTATGCCCATGAACTGTATACGTTTTTCGGCGTAGAAACGATCATCCGGATCGGAAGCGCCGGCGGGATCGGCGACGATGTCCGCGTCCGCGACGTACTGATCGCCATGACAGCCTCGACAAATTCCGGTCACGTAAACGCCTATGATTTTATCGGCACACTGGCGCCGACCGCAAACTGGCCGATGCTGCGCAAGGCAGTGGAGATTGCTGACGAAATGGGCGTCCGCACTTCTGTCGGCAGCGTCTACACGTCCGATTTCTTCTACCATCCGGACAGGACACTCAATGAAAAATTGAAAAATCTGGGGATCATGGCGGTGGAAATGGAGACGGCCGGCCTGTACCTTGAGGCCATGAACAGCCACAAGAAGGCTCTGAGCATTCTCTCTGTCTCTGACCATATCTTCACCGGCGATCACCTCGGGCCGGAAGAGATCAAAACTTCCTTCCATGAGATGATGGAGATCGCACTGAAAACGGCTGCCGCTTTTTCCTGATCACGGATGACTGATCAGCCACAGCTCTCTGTGTCAGTTTGTTTCCATATTCCTGAAATGTTCCAGGATATAGTGATACAGGGTACGCACCGCGGGAGCCATGAGCTCCGGGTTCAGCGCGGCCAGACCGATCGTGCGGAATGCCTCAGGTTCCATGCGGTAGCGCCGGACCTCATACGGAATTCCGTTCATGGTGAGTTCCGGCATGATACAGATCCCGAATCCGCTCGCGACTAGAGCGACCGTAGACAGATCATCCACGACGTGATAGCGGGTCTGGATATCCAGATGATTGTCTTTAAGATACTTCTGGATGTCCGCATCCGTGGATTCACGCTGCACCACAAACTGCAGCTTTGCCATTTCCCCGGTCGTCATGACCGGGGTGTCTTCTTTTTTTTCATAATCTTTCGGAACGATACAGAGAAGCGGATCCCGGTAAAATGGTTCGATACCCAGATCCCGCGCACTGGATGTGGATAAAAATCCAAAATCCACGATACCGTTCTTGATCCAGTAGGACACATCATCGTATGTCCCCTGAAAGATCTCAATCTCGATCGCGGGATACTGTTCCTGAAACGATGTGATGATCGAAGGGACGAAGTTCGTACAGGCGCTGGAAAAACAGCCCAGCTTGACGGTTCCCTGCTTGAGGCCTTTGAATTCCGAGACGATCTGCTGCAGAGATTCGTCGCTGTTAAGCACCGCATTGACATACGGCATCAGGTGTTCTCCGTAATTGGTCGGTGTCACCCCGTTTTTTCCGCGGTTCAGCAGGCTGAACCCCAGTTCCTTTTCCATGGATGCGATAGCATGGCTGACAGCCGAAGGCGTCAGGCCGAGAACATCGGCCGCTTTCCGGAAACTGCCCATCTCCGCCACGGTTTTAAATACCTGGTAACTCAGAAGCGTCATCTGTGCAGCCTCCTTTTCAAAATATATACGTTTCTAATCGGACGCATTTCTCCCGGATACAGTAACCTCACCGCCGACCCGCTCTCGCTTGAGTCGCACTGGCAGCGGTACTAAGCTCGCCTGCCAGGCTCGCTAAGGACCGGCCGTGCTCCGACAGTCGGCTTGTGAGGTTCTATATCCAGTCGGAATGCTGACGTCTAAAAAACCTGTACATTTCTGAACAACTGAAATACACAGCCGACGGCAGAGAATATATTTCTTGATACATTAAGGGCTATGGAGACGAGATCCAGTTCTTACGGAGACTTGATTTCTAAAATGGAACT
>CACZSZ010000242.1 GCA_902783945.1 uncultured Lachnospiraceae bacterium | reverse complement strand
CTCATACGCGTCCTCCAGCAGCACGCTCCTGCGTGCCTGTGACATGGAAGGCAGCTGTTCCGCCTCTTCTTCCGTTATATGCAGATATCGGACCAGCAGCCGGCCGGTCATATCCTGCAGATCTTCCATATATTCTTTTTTTTCTTCTGTAAATTCTTCCGGGTGGAAATCATTTTCTTCCATCGCCTCGCTGATCGATCCGATTTCTCCAGCGATACTTTCGATCAGTTCTTCTTTCTGATAATATTTATACGCTTCCTCATCATGTGCTTTGGAAAGCAGGATCATGAGATTTTCATAAAGCCGCACATACTGCATCGATGTCAGATACACGGCATCATACTCACGGAGCGCCTGTGAATAAGACAGATGATTCCGGTCCATATAGCTGTACAGCCCGGCATAATTCCGCTCTTCCATGAGGGCGTTTATTTCCGCTTTGTAATGCTGTGCCCCTGCCTCAATCTTTTTTTCGTTCTGCATGTAGCGGATGTCGTCGGCAGCCGCACACAGAAACGCCATGACGGCACACGCGGCGATCAGGACCGCCGTGATCGTGATCCGCACTGTGCGCCGGTTAAAGCGTGACGACTTTTCAAGAACATCCTGCTTCGTCTTCTGGAACTCTCTTGAAAAATGCTGCATCTCTCTCTGATGCCTGACCGCAAAAGGATTCGGCTGCCCACAGTACGGGCAGAAAGAGTCCTCGATCTGCAGATTGCAGCCGCAGTGTTCACATTTCACGCCGCACACTCTCCATTTCCGTCAAATGCAGAGACTTCCGGATATCCGTTCATTCCTTCCGTTTCTCCGCATAATCATCATAGTGATCCCAGTCCCATATATCATGACTCTCTGCACTGTATTTGTTCAGAAGTGCGTCAAGTTCCTCATAGTTCTTTTCTTCATACAGACGATCCAGCTCCGGAAAGTGTTCGTGCTGCCACACCATCTCCTGAACATAGTCCCGGTCATCTCTGAACATTCTGTTTTCTGCAAATGCAAACAGGCCAATGACAGCTGCCAGAATGGCTGCCGCGATCAGTACGCGCTTTACGACAGCTCTGCTGTTTTTTCGTATCTCGGCACGGTAATCCTGTCTGGCGGCATCGTCTACCCCATCCAGCGTCCGCCGCGTTCTCTCCAATCCGTGAAAAAACTTCCTCTCGGCGCCTTCTTCGTGGATATAGCCGCAGTACGGGCATTTTGGTTCTGTCTTCGGATACACGGCGCCGCATTTCGGGCACATTCGTTCTGTCTCACTAACCGCATTCATACCGCTGACATGTTCCCCCTTAGGACATCCTTCACAACGCCGAAAAATTCCCTGAACATATTGTTAGGCAGATATAAAAACTTTGAAGGTGCCGCAACTCCGTATACATTCCGGATCCCGGCTTTTTCCGCAATCGCACATCCCCGGTAAATATGGAAGTTGTTCGTCACGATCCCTACCCTGTCTTTTCCGGGATTAAGCATACCCATACTGTTCTGTATATTCTCCAGCGTATTCCGTGACTCTTCCTCGGTAAGGATCCTCTCTTCGGAAATGCCTTTATCCAGCAAATACCGCCGCATGCCTTCCGCTTCAGGATACGGTTCATTCCATCCCTGCCCGCCGGATACAATACAGACTGTATCCGGGTTTTTCTCCAAATAGGAACAGGCTGTGTCCAGCCGGTACTGCAGCACGACACTCGGCCCGTCTTCCCGGACCTGTGCCCCCAGGACGATCAGGTAATCCAGATTTTCTTCCTGCTGTGTCCGGAATCCCACGGCAGCTATCCTGGCTTCTGTTATTATAAAAACAGCGGCACAGCAGACTGCTGTGATCACGATTGCTGTCCTTCCGCCCGCGGGCAGTTTATGCCACAGCTCCAGCCGGGCGGCTGCGGCCATCAAAAAAAAGAAAACTCCCAGCAATAGCCACACAGCAAAAAAAGAGGTCCCGCTCCGAAGACCCCAGATCAGACACCCGTACAGTAAACACGCCGCTGCTATGATCGACCATAAAATCTGCCACTTCATGCAGCCTATTTTACCACGAACTTTATGTATCGAAAACCAAAAACTGAAAAGCATGTGTTCAAGGGCTGCGCAGCCGTCATGAATATTGACAAAATACATCGTATTTCATATAATATCGTAACTGCGTGTTCACGCAGAAAACTACAGAATTCAGTGGCATTGTGCCCGGGAGTTGAGTATTATGGAAGAGAAAAAACTCATAACGTATGAAGGCCTCAGGGATCTGGAGGAAGAACTGCAGGATCTGAAGGTTAACCGCCGGCGCGAGATCGCCGAAAAGATCAGAGTGGCTCGTGAACAGGGCGATCTATCCGAAAACGCCGAATACGACGCCGCCATGGATGAACAGCGTGATATAGAAGCCCGGATCGATGAGATCGAAAATATTCTCAAGACTGTGGAAGTTGTCGATGAGGACGAGATCGATGCAAAAAAAGTCAGTATCGGCAGCCACGTCAAGATCCGTGATCTGGAGACCGGTGAAGACATGGAACTTACGATCGTCGGCCCGACCGAGTCAAGCAGCCTCGAGGGCAGGATTTCAAACGATTCTCCCATCGGCGCCGCGCTCATGGGAAAAGAACGCAACAATAAGGTCTCTGTCGTGACTCCCGGCGGACAGTTCGAATACAAGATTCTTTCTGTCAGACGGTAATCCGGCATCAGACCGGCAGACGCCGGTTCTGACCGTTGCAGACTGGCTGAACACTTTTTCACAGAGGTATAAGTATGGCAGAACAGCAGAACACAAATACAGCGCAGGGACAGAATAAAGGACAGCAGAAGGAACAGGATCTCAACCAGATCCTCAAGGTGCGCCGCGAAAAGCTTAAGACACTGCAGGATGCCGGAAATGATCCGTTTCTGATCACGACTTATGACGTCGATCATCACAGCGCGGATATTCTGGCAGACGCTGACGCGCTGATGGAACAGACCGTATCCATAGCAGGCCGCATGATGAGCAAACGTGTCATGGGCAAGGCCTCGTTCTGCCATATTCAGGACAAGCTGGGGCGGATCCAGTGTTACGTCTCCCGCGACGACCTGGGCGACGACGGCTATAAAGCATTCAAGAAGATGGATATCGGCGACATAGTCGGCATCAAAGGATTTGTCTTCCGCACTAAGACTGGAGAAGTATCCGTTCATGTGAAATCCCTGATCCTGCTGAGCAAATCTCTGCAGCCGCTGCCGGAAAAATTCCACGGCCTGCAGGACACGGATATCCGATACCGCCAGCGCTATGTGGATCTGATCATGAATGAAGAAGTCCGCACGGCCTTTATCAAACGATCACAGATCATCCGGGAGATCCGGAAGTTTCTGGACGGCCGTGATTTCATGGAAGTCGAGACGCCTATGCTGGTCGACAACGCCGGCGGCGCTGCGGCGCGTCCGTTTGTCACACATTACAACGCGCTGGACGAGGACAAAAAGCTCCGCATTTCTCTGGAGCTCTACCTGAAGCGTCTGATCGTCGGAGGTCTGGAACGTGTCTATGAGATCGGCCGTGTCTTCCGAAATGAAGGTCTGGATACAAAACACAACCCTGAATTCACGCTGATGGAACTGTATCAGGCCTACACTGATTACAACGGCATGATGGAGCTGACCGAGAGCATGTTCCGCCATGTGGCCCGCACCGTCTGCGGCAGTGCCGTGATCACCTATCAGGGCAAAGAGATCGATATGGAAAAACCGTTCCGCCGCCTGACGATGATCGATGCGATCAGAGAGTACGCCGGAGTGGACTTCGATCAGGTCACAACCGACGAGGCCGCCCGTGCGCTGGCAGATGAACGTCATATTGAATACGAGGATTTCCATAAGAGAGGCGACATCATCAATCTTTTCTTTGATGAATACTGTGAGGACAAGATGATCCAGCCGACCTTCATTATGGATCATCCGATCGAGATTTCTCCGCTGACAAAGAAAAAGCCGGGACATCCGGAGCAGGTCGAACGCTTTGAGCTCTATATCAACGGCTGGGAGATGTGCAACGCCTATTCCGAACTGAACGATCCCATTGACCAGCGTGAGAGATTCGCTGCACAGGATGCCAATGCCGCAGCCGGCGACGAAGAAGCCCAGCACACTGACGAGGACTTCCTGTATGCTCTGGAAGTCGGCATGCCGCCCACGGGCGGGATTGGCTACGGCATCGACCGTCTGGTCATGCTGCTGACCGACAGTGCCGCCATCCGCGACGTACTGTTGTTCCCGACACTGAAATCCGTCAAAGAATAAAAAAGATCCGCCGGATGATCCGGCGGACTTTTTCTGCATTTATATTCATTTCTCTCACCGGCTGCCTCATGGCAGCGGTGTGCCCGTCCGCAGTATCTGCGTCTTAACCGTTCCCTTTCGGGCGGCGGATAGCAAGGAACACGATAAATCCGACGACGGTCAGTCCGAGCATCATAATGATCGTGCTGTTGTAAGACTGTGTGTTGTCATACAGTTTACCTGCGATCGTAGATGCGAAAGATGCGAAGATCAGATTAGTATTGATGATAGAAAAATTCATCGGATAGTTCTTTCTGCCGAAGAAATCGCTGATGATCGCCGAGTTTGTCGGAGTGACCGCGCCATAAGCAAAGCCTCCGACGACGAAACCGAGCACAATCAGAGAGAATGCACCGCTCTTCAGCGCCGCAAGCAGGATTCCCGCTGCAATAGCAAACACGACCATGCACAGCAGCATTGTCGGACGGAATCCTTTTTTGTCAAACAGTGTTCCGAAGAACACACGCCCGATCCCGTTCAGGATGGAGATCAATCCTACAACCGTCGCGATCGTACCGCCGGCAACAGTCGTTCCGACTTCGCTGGCGATCCCGCTGGCCTGTGATACAAGTGCCAGTCCTACAGCACTGATCAGAACAGCCCATATATAATACAGCCAGAACGGAACACTGCGCATCATGGATGCAGTATTCATTTCCGTCGCAGGCTCTCTGACCTGTTTTTTGGCGGCCGCTGCAGGGGGAACAAAATCCGGACCCGGTTTCCGGAACAGGAAACTGCAGACGATCAGGATCACGCAGATGACAATGGCAAAAATCCGGAAGACAGAACGCCATGCGTCTGAACCGTCAGCCGGTGCGGCTGCGGCAAAAATTTTCCCCACAAAGAAACTGGAAAGACCGAAGCCCATCAGCAGAACGCCTGAGATCAGGCCCTGCTTATCCGGGTACCAGGCCGACACCGTACTCATGACAGCGCTGTAGGAAAGACCGGAGGCAAATCCGCAGAGCACGCCGAAACCAAGGTAAAGAACGATCGGCGTCTGTGACGTAGCTGCGATCAGAAACCCGGCCAGAAACAGGACGCCGGAAATACGCAGATAGTTGGCCGGAACCACCTTTTTTGCCATAAATCCACCTGCCAGACACCCAATACAAAACATCGTCATCGTCAGTGTAAAGGTCAGTGACAGCTGCTGCTGCGTCCAGTCCGGAAACGCCGCCCCGATGGATTTGGCCATGACCGACCAAGCATACACAAGTCCGACCAGCAGCAGTACGATCACGCCTATTACAGCATATAAACCTCTGTTATTCTGTTTCATTCGCACAATTCCTCCGTCTCGTTTCATACAGAAATCAACACTTTAATAAAATAATTCTAAAGAAATCCGGAAAGCCTGTCAACAAAGCGTCTATTCATTTTCGACAAGGATTTATTCCCGATCGGTCAGTTTTCTGCAGATGCCCGGAAACGAAGTATATCTCCCAGCCAGGAAGACCCGAACCGGTGAGCTGCTTCTTTATGGATCCGCTCCACCGTGATCTTCAGTTCACCTTCAGCCCCCTGTTCCCGCGCGCGGGCTGCCGTCTCTTCCCGTCCCTTCGCTTCCGCATATGCATAGGCCTTCTCTGATTCGCCGAAGATCTCCCTGGTCCCGGAAGTCAATACCTCCAGCAGTTCCGTATCGCCGGCCTGCATCGGCGTGATCATGACCTCCGTAACAGCCGTGAATTCTCCGGAGATCGCCCCCACCGCATTGGCTACAGAAGCATATGGCGGCATGACCGTATCCGTGTGCAGCATGGCAGCCACACGCGGCAGAAAGACATGTGCCGGTGCTCCGACCGCCACGATCTTTGCCGTTGTCCGGAACAGCACCGGCAGCATTCTGTTTTTTCCCGCTTCCGGATCCCGCTCACGCTCCAGCTCCGTTTTCCATGCATGATCGATCAGCGCCGTCATCTGTGCATCCGGCATCCCTTCTATTTTTCCGCACTCTGTCGTCAGAAGGATCCGCACAAGATTCTTATACAGACGCTCCGTCACCAGTTCGAAAACCGTATCACACAGGTCATCCAGATCCTTTGCTTCCGAAGACCGCACGAAAAACTGTGCTGCATGCAGAGAAGCTTCTCCGCAGAACTCCGTAAAATCCCTGCGGATATGCATGATATCTGTCGGTGTCAGTCCGGCACGCAGTATAGCGCCGGTCTCCTCCAGATGTTTTGTACTGAACGAGTAGACATCCTTGCCGACAGTCTCCGCAGCCTCCTCAAGAGACAGAGGCCTCCCCCGGAGGATACGGCAGAGTCTTTTCTCCTCTTCTGTATAATCGCCGCTTTCCGCTATGTCCTTTGCAGCACACAAAAACTCATGAATAAAATAGGGATGGTTTCGCTCTGACCTGTTCAGTTTCCGCAGGTTTTCCAGCACAAAAGGATACTGCGCCGCCAGTTCACACAGGGGAATGACCCGATAGTTTTCCAGAAAGATCCGGCCGGTCGCCGAATAATGCACTGCCGTGTCCCCGCCGAGTCCGAACGTATCTACATACAGGCCTTTCACAAATGTTTTCCAGGGACCGATACGGATCCCGTCACCGGAGTAATCCGGTATCCCGTTCCGGATCAGGGCCACATCTGTCGTTGTCCCGCCAACATCGACGATCATCGCCTGCTCTGTATCCGCCAGTTCCTTTGCGCCGATCACACTGGCTGCCGGACCGGAGAGCAGGGTCTCTACCGGACGCATCAGGGCGTAGGCACCCGACATCTGCGAACCGTCGCTTTTTATGATCGTCACGGGAAGTTCCAGACCCCTGTCGGAAAACGCCTCCCTTATAGCTTTCATGAATCGCCGGACTTCCGGCACAAGCCGCGCGTTCAGCAGTGCGCCGGCTCCGCGTCGGTACAGATTTCTGTCTGGAAACAGCTCATGCCCTGTTATGACCGGAATATCAAACTGCTCCCTGATCAGTTCTGCTGCCTTTTTCTCATATGCACCATTGTAATCCGCCGCGAACATCTGCACGACGGCGGCACAGTCAGCATCTTTCAGAAAGATACGGATATCTTCTCTGAACTGCTCCCAGTCCGGTTTTTCCGACTTTTTCAGATCGGATGTCAGCCGGCATTCCACCAGCAGCACATCCTCTGCACTCCGGATCCCGTAGGAAGTATGTGTCTTTTCAAAAACCTTTCTGTCCGGTCCGATCAGGATCAGCTTTCCCCGGCCGCCTTTATCCTCCACACAGGCATTGGTGGCGATCGTCGTGGAAAGAGCTATTTTTTCACAACGGCGCAGCAATTCCTCCGGCATCCGGTCCAGTGCATTCAGGATCCCCACCTTCAGATCGTGATGCGTGGTCTGTGCCTTTCCTGATGCCAGAACTGTTTTTGTATGCAGATCATAGATCACCGCATCCGTACATGTACCGCCGGTGTCTATCCCGATGCCGATCATAATGTCATCTCTCTTTCTACTTGAAAAGAACACAGGAGGAATAGGTAATGGTCAGCGGTCCGTAATAATACGGTGTGTCTGCCAGCTGGCAGACATCGGAAACTACCAGTCCGTAAGCTTCCATGGATGTGATCATGCGCTCCGGAAAACGGCAGGGCGCATCCGGATACGTACACGTCTTGCAGATCGTGCAGGAGCCGGATCCCATGGGCAGCATATCTTCTTTTCCGGCTATCTTTGTGCAGAATGCCTCCAGACGCTGTTTCTGTAACTCGTCGGCTTCCATCATGGTCTCGCCGTCATAATCATCTTCCAGTTCCGCCGTCGTCTGCAGCAGGATCCCCCAGGAATACTTCGCGGCCTTTTCCTTTGACTCCTCCAGCGTCCCGCAGCCCGGCGGGCAGCTCCAGCATTTCTCATACCGGTTGCAGCGGTTTGCCGAACACATGTCCCTCACTTCCGGCAGGAATCGCAGACCCTCTGCCTTAAAAAAACCCCAGTGCGAAAAACCGGTCTCTTCCGCAAGACGGGCCGCCTCTTCCTTTGTCATAATGAAACCTCCTCTTTTAAAACATACAGATTTCTGAATTTCGGACGTGTACCTCAGTCAGAGCATTCGAAAATGTATACCTTCCTACACTTCAAAAAACATATGCTCCACATACAAGTCATTGAACAGTGCGCTCTCTGACAGGCTCACTTCTTCAGATATGGATACGGCATGAAGATACCGCTCTTTTACACTGCTGTCACAGGCTGCCATCACTGCTCCCTGAAGGGAAGTGTTGCCCGCTGCCTCTGTGCGGCCGATCAGTTCTTCCGGAAGTATGCCGATCCCGGCCGCCTTTTTCAGGTCGATCTTCTGTCCGAATCCGCCTGCCAGATACAGTGTACGGATCTTATCATAGGTGATGCCGAATTCTTTGATCAGTGTTTCCGCACCGGCACGGATCGCCGACTTTGCCAGCTGCACTTCCCTGATATCCCTGTCCGTGAACACAATACTGCCGGCCAGCGGAAATCCGTCGTCAACATATTCATCGTCCATCAGTCCCGTTTCATCTACAATCTCTTCTTTCAGAAGTTCAAACATGACCTCCAGTACGCCTGTGCCGCAGAGACCAACCGGTTCTTTTCCGCCGATCGTCTCATACTGCACTTCGCCGTCTGTTATATTCACCCGGCTGATCGCACCCGGAATGCCCGCGACACCGCAGGAAATGTTGCCGCCCTCAAATGCCGGACCGGCCGCCGTGGATGCCACCAGGATCCTGTCCTTATTGCCGATTGCCATCTCGCCGTTAGTACCCATGTCGATCAGCATGCAGATCTCATCACTCTGATCCATACCGGTTGCGACAATACCGGCGACGATGTCTGCTCCGACGTAAGTACTGATCCCCGGAAGCATCAGCTTATTTTCTACTTCATGAAGAGAAATATCTACCGGTGTAAATGGCGCCACACCCAGCGTCTCGCAGGAAAGTCCCAGTAGTAAATGCTGCATTGTTGTGTTTCCGGCGATCACAACAGGGATCGTATCCGGGTCTTCGCCAAGCTGTGCGACCAGGTTCCGCAGATCCGTGCACACAAGCTGCTTCAGTTCCTCTTTTTTACCGTCATTTGATGCCTTGATCCGAGAGATCACATCAGCTCCGAATGCCCGCTGATGATTGATACTGGTCACAGTATCGATCACTTTCCCCGTCTCTGCATCCACCAGTGCGGCCGCGATCGTCGTCGTTCCGATATCGATCGCCACTTTCTTTTCTCCCGCTGCATTTGCATTCTGTCCATATGACGGGCCGGAAGATCCGGATTCCGTCACGGCAGCGTCTTTCTCCGAAGCGATGCTCTCCGCCGTGATCTCTTCTTCCGCCAGTTCATACTCAATCGTAAACTCACCCTCCGGACAAGACCGGCAGGCCAGCCGCACACCGTCCCGCAGCTGCTCCGCAGTCAGTTTTTTCTGTTCTTCTTCCGTGGGTGCCGGCACACCGTCCAGAAAACGCACGCGGCATTTTCCGCAGGTTCCTCTTCCGCCGCAGTCCGCCGGAAGAAATATTCCTTCCCCTCGCAGCAGTTCAAGGATTGTCTGTTTCGTTTTCCCTGTCGTTCCAGTAAATTGCAGCATGGGATCATCCTTTCGAAAACGGGGCTGCGCTTCCGCAGCCCCGGTGATGTGGTATCGATAATATATCTGTTGCGTCACTCGATATCCGTATGCACGCTCATGCAAGCATGCGTGCGGACATCTGGCGGTGAACAGCTTTTTTATATATTGCATAAGCTGCGGATGACTCCGTGCTTTGCACTCTCGTCATCCTACAGATATTCGGACTTTCGCGCTTCGCGCTGCGTCCTCATATCTGTTATCGTCTCTAAAGCATGGCCGGATTTGCATGCAAGCATGAATCCGTCCCTGCTTTGAGACAGACTTATGCAATAAACTCCAGTGCCTTCTCAGCAGCGCTGGTCGCGTCTTCGGTATAGGCATCGGCGCCGACACTGTCGCAGAATTCCTGTGTCACAGGAGCTCCGCCGATCATGATCTTGACCTGATCACGGATACCGCGTTCTTCGGCTACTTTCACCACCTCGCCGATCTTCGGCATAGTCGTCGTAAGCAGTGCAGAACAGGCAATGATCTTGCAGTCATTATCAATCGCAGCCTGAATGAACTTCTCGGGCGCTACATCAACACCAAGATCAATGACTTCGAAACCTTTGCCTTCGAACATAAGCTTGACCAGGTTTTTGCCGATGTCGTGCAGATCGCCTTCGACGGTCCCCAGTATGATCTTACCCTTGGATGTGCCCTCGCCTTCAGCCAGGAAAGGTTTCAGGACCTCAACACCTGCGTTCATGGATCTTGCAGCAACCAGTACCTGCGGAACGAAGATCTCGTTTGCTTTGAATTTGGCGCCAATGATGTCCATGCCGGCCAGAAGACCATTGTTCAGGATATCCGCAGCGGCCAGTCCCTCATCGAGAGCCTGCTGGCAGAGTGCCGCGACATCTTTACGTTTTCCCGCCTGCAGCTTTGCGGAAATATCATCCAAAATTGCCATAGTTCTT
>CACZSZ010000241.1 GCA_902783945.1 uncultured Lachnospiraceae bacterium | reverse complement strand
GGTTTCAAGCCGGAAATCAGACTCGAACTGACGACCCCTTCATTACGAGTGAAGTGCTCTACCAACTGAGCTATTCCGGCTTGTTTTACAACAACGAAGATAATACTGTATTCAGAAGAAAAAGTCAAGGAATTTATCTACTTTTTGGCCTTTACACCCTTGCCGTCCCGCTTGCTCAGCTTCAGATGATTAAGAGAAAGCATCCTGCCTCCGTATTCAATCTGCATCTCGTTTCCGGAGGTGATCAGATATCCCGCTTCTGTCACATCGTCTTTCTCCAGACGTATCCCTCGTACACCGACTGCTCCCTTCTTTTTTTCCGGGATTTCACTCGTTGCAAAGCGGATAAAGCAGCCGTTTTTCGTCTGCAGGACCAGGAATTCTCCCTGATCTGCATTTCCGATGAACACCAGTCTGTCTTCCGGATCGGAAAGCTTTGTTGCTGCGATCGTTCGCTTGGATACATCGAATTCCGTGCCATCCACGACTTTTGTCATCCCGCGCATAGAAACAAACACCAGCTTCTGTTTCTTGATCTCGCTCATGGGAGCTGTCAGCACAAGCCTCTCGTTTTCCGAGGAATAATTGCCAAGGTTGTCGATCGGCGTTCCTTTTTCCCGGAACTTCTTCAGCGGAACATCTTTGGCCCGCACAGTATGCATCATACCGGTATCCGTGAACAGGCATATCTTATCGGAGCTCATGCAGCGGAAAACCGTACGGTTTTCCGCATCAGCCGCTTCACGATTTCTTTCGTATGTAGGCACATCCACGGCACGCGCATACCCGAACCGGTCCATCAGGAAGACCATCTCGATCTCTTCTTCCTTCGGTTCCTCCAGAACAATCTCTTCCGCAGTTTCCAGTGTGGTGCGCCGCGGTCTTCCATACTCTTTTTTTATGGAATCAAGGTCGTCCAGCAGAACATCTGCCATGGCATCATAATCATTGAGGATCGTCTCGTAACGTTCGATTTTCTTTTCGGTTTCCCTGTTTTCTTTCAGCAGAGCCTCCAGTTCCAGCCCGATCAGCTTGGCCAGACGCATATCCAGTATCGCTGTGGCCTGCCGCTGCGTAAAGGCAAGCTGTTTCGCCTGCTTTTCACTGGATTTGTGCCGGAAGCGGATGCCTTCCGTCACACCCATTGTCAGACAGTCCCGCACCTGCTGCTGGTTCTTGCTGCCCCGCAGGATCTCGATGATCAGATCGATCACATCGACCGCTCTGATCAGTCCTTCCTGCACCTCCTTGCGCTCCAGTTCCTTTGCCAGAAGTGTCTGGTATTTCCTCGTGGCAAGTTCAAACCGGAAATCTACAAAATTGTCCAGGATCTGGCACAGATTCAGTGTCTCAGGCCGCCCGTTGACAACAGCCAGCATATTGACTCCGAACGTATCTTCCAGTCTTGTCTTTTTAAACAGCAGATTTTTCAGCTGTTCCACATCGGCGCCCCGCTTCAGTTCGAGCACGATGCGGATGCCTTCCTTGGATGTCTGATTGGAAATATCGATGATATCTGTCGTCAGCCGTTTTTCGACCAGATCTGCCACATCACAAAGAAACTTTCCTATATTGGCACCGACCATAGGATACGGGATCTCGGTAATGACCAGATACTGTTTCCCGTTCTTTCCCTTTTCTACCTCGACCTTTCCCCGGATCCGGATCTTTCCAACACCCGTCTCATAGATTTCCTTCAGATCATTCTGGTTGACGATACTGCCCCCTGTCGGGAAATCCGGGCCTTTGAGGTATTTCATCAGTTCGCTGACCGTCAGATCTTTATTGCGGATATATGCCTTTACGGCATCCGCAACTTCCGCCAGATTGTGCGGGGGAATACTGGTGGCCATTCCGACCGCAATACCGTCAGCGCCGTTCACAAGCAGATTGGGAATGCGGACCGGAAGGACTTCAGGCTCTTTTTCTGTCTCGTCAAAGTTCGGGACAAAATCTATGACGTCCTTATCCAGGTCCTTCAGGTATACCTCCTGAGTGATCTTCATCAGGCGCGCTTCGGTATAGCGCATGGCTGCGGCCCCGTCACCTTCTATGGAGCCGAAATTACCATGTCCGTCCACCAGCGTCTGGCCTTTTTTGAAATCCTGTGCCATCACGACAAGTGCATCGTAGATCGAGCTGTCGCCGTGCGGATGATACTTACCCATGGTATCACCCACAATACGCGCCGATTTCCTGTACGGCCGGTCAAAATAAGTGCCCAGCTCGTGCATGTCATACAATGTACGTCTCTGAACAGGCTTCAGTCCGTCACGCACATCGGGAAGAGCACGTGATATGATGACACTCATGGCATAATCTATATAGGATTTCTGCATCAGTTCCGAATACTCGGTACGGATGATCTCTTCCATATTCAGCTCCTTTTGTACTGCTTTTTCTTTCGTTTATGATGCTGCAGTCAGTCTGTCAGATATCCAGATCCGCATCGGCGGCGTGTTCATAAATAAATGCTTTTCTGGGAGGCACATCGGTACCCATCAGAATCTGCGTCATCTCTGACGCGAGTCTTGCATCTTCAATCTCCACGCGCCGCATACGGCGTGTCTCCGGATTCAGCGTCGTGTCCCACAGCTGCTGGGGATCCATCTCGCCCAGACCTTTGTATCGCTGCAGTGTAAATTTCTGACCCGCATGCTTCCTGCGGTATTTTTCCAGCGCCTTGTCATCGTACAGATACTCTCCTTCTCCGCGTGCAGGCTGTGTCTTATACAGGGGAGGCATGGCGATATAAATGTGTCCCTGGTAGATCAGTTCCGGCATAAACCTGTAAAACAGGGTGAGCAGCAGCGTAGAAATATGAGCACCGTCCACATCGGCATCTGCCATGATAATGATCTTGTCATACCGCAGTTTCGCGATGTCGAAGTCATTGCCGTATCCTTCCGAAAAACCGCAGCCAAAAGCATTGATCATGCCTTTGATCTCGGCATTTCCAAGCACCTTGTCCATGCTGGCCTTTTCCACGTTCAGGATCTTGCCCCGGATCGGGAAGATTGCCTGGAAGCTTCTGTCCCGCGCCATCTTTGCGGATCCTCCGGCCGAGTCTCCCTCAACAATGAAAATCTCACATTTAGAGGAGTCCCGTTTTTCACAGTTCGCCAGCTTCCCGTTGGAGTCAAACGAATATTTCTGCTTTGTAAGCATATTCGTCCGGGTCTTTTCTTCCGCTTTACGGATTTTGGCCGAGCGCTCCGCACATTCCAGCACTGTCTTCAGCACCGGCAGATTTCGGTCAAAATACAGCACGACCTGTTCACCCGTGACCTTGCCGGTGGCCCTGGCCGCATCAGGATTATCCAGCTTCGTCTTTGTCTGTCCTTCAAACCGCGGATCAGGATGCTTGACTGAGATGACTGCCGTCATACCGTTGCGGATATCAGAACCCGTAAAATTGGCATCCTTCTCTTTCAGAACACCGATCTCACGTGCGTAACTGTTCATTGTCTGTGTAAACTGTGTCTTAAACCCGGTGATGTGGCTCCCGCCTTCCGCATTGTAAATATTATTGCAGAAACCCAGTACGTTTTCCTGAAAATCGCGGACATACTGAAAAGCCACTTCTACAACGATTCCCTCCGCTTCCCCGCGGAAATAGACCGGTTCGTGCAGAGTCTCCTGCTTCTTGTTCATATCCTTGACAAATCCGATGATCCCTTCGGGTTCATGGAACTCAATGGTAATATTTCTGTCGTCCCGCAGATCCGAGAAAACGATCGTCAATTCGGGATTCAGATAGGCAGTCTCATGCAGACGGCTCTTCAGATCACTGGAAGAAAACCGCGTCTTTTCAAAAATCTCATCATCCGGAAGAAAGTTGATCTTCGTTCCCGTCGCCTTTGTCTTTCCCAGCGTCGGCAGAAGGCCGTCCACAAGCTCAACGACTGGTTTTCCTCTCTCAAAACGGTCGTGATGGATCTTTCCGTCACGGCTGATCTCCACGTCCATGTAAACAGACAGAGCATTGACGACAGACGACCCGACACCGTGCAGCCCTCCGCTGGTCTTATACACATCACTGTTGAACTTACCCCCGGCGTGAAGCGTCGTAAAAACAAGCCTCTCGGCAGGCATTCCCTTTTCGTGCAGACCGACAGGTATGCCGCGGCCATTGTCCTGCACCGTACAGGAACCGTCGGCTTCCAGCGTGACACGGATCTCAGAGCAGAACCCGGCCAGATGCTCATCGACGGAATTATCTACGATCTCATAGATCAGATGATTCAGTCCCTTCCGACCGGTGCTGCCAATATACATACCCGGGCGCATCCGTACCGCTTCCAGTCCTTCCAGCACCTGAATGTTTTCTTCTGTATAAGTGTTCTTTTTCGCCATATGGACTCCATCAGGAAAAGTTCGTTGAATACAGCTGTAAACCGGATCGGCTCCGTGCAGATAACAACATATTGGGCCGTTCCCGCCTGTTAAGGCGTTATATAGTATAGGGTGAAACAGATTATCTGTCAAATGAAATGAGGCAAAAAGAAAAGCCCGCAGCTCTGCGGACTTGTGCAGTCGATAGGGGAATCGAACCCCTGTTTCCGCCGTGAGAGGGCGGCGTCTTAACCGCTTGACCAATCGACCGTG
>CACZSZ010000240.1 GCA_902783945.1 uncultured Lachnospiraceae bacterium | reverse complement strand
CGAAGGAGCAGGAAAAGACTTCGGCTGATCTGGCCGCAGGCAATGATTCTGTCAAAGAGGCAGAGCCGGAGAAAAAGGCGGCAGATTCAGAAAAACAGGAAGCAAATTCCGAACAGAAAGAAAACACTGCCCCGGCAACCGCGAAAGCGGCTGCCGCACCGAAGAAGGCACCCGTGCTGCGCTCTTCGGCTCCCCGTCAGCTCCAGATCACGAAGCGGTGGAATGATGCGGGACATGAATCCGAGAGACCGGAAACGGTCACGATTGAGATCTATGATGCCGGTGATATGTCGCAGCCGGTACAGACGATCACGCTTTCCGCGTCGGATATCAGTGCGGAAAACGGGAACGAGTGGGTGAAACAGATCGAGCTGCCCGACGAAGATGACAACGGCAATAAGATCACATATGTCCTGAAAGAGAAAGGGATCGAGGGCTATGTTACGGGATATGAGACCCCGGACAGTGCTGTCGATATAGAACTGTCTGAGGATACGGAATTCCTTGCTCATCCAGATGGAGAGTTTATTGACTCGAAATTCAGAGTCTACAGATATAATAACGATAAGGATGAATGGGCGTATTACTGGGAAGAAAGCACAAGCAGAGCGGGTACGAATGAGTATGGCAGTGATATCGCCGGAGACCTGAGAGGAAAAACACTGCATTTTAATGACTCGACGTTCTTCCCGACTGACAGGGCGGATATATCATATCTGCAATATACAGAGGCAAAAAACTATGTGGATCTTGTAGGAGACGAATTTATTGACGTCAAGTATTTTGATTTCGGGGACTCGTATGTATGGAGATACACCCCGGCGCTGGGATCAAAATATACCTATTATCTCGTGTATACCGGTGATTCCTGGTATGGCGGGAAATTCCACACCAAAAAAGTCACCATGCCGCTGTATCAGTCGGTTGTTATAAACACATTTAATAAGGCGGATATTCTATTCCAGAAAGAATGGGATGATGCCGGTTTTGAGGACAGCCGTCCTGACAGCGTGACGATCGATCTGTATTCAGATCAGCAGAGCGAACCTGTCAGCACTGCGGTGCTCGATGTGACAAAAGATCCGTCAGTAAAACTGCAGGAAGGTGTATTCAAAGACCTGCCGATCTATACAGAAGACGGAAAGAAGATCGGCTACTATATTAAAGAGAATACTCCGGACGGATACAAGGCTGTCTACGATGTGGTCGACGGAGTCGGATACGGACATACGTACAATGGCCTGGAAGTAACGTTTGGCAAAACCAGCGGTGTGGCGAATCTGCTCACCGATGAACCGGCGTACATGAATATTCCCCGTAGAGGTTACAGCTATGGAGTATATAAAGAGGGAACAGATTATATATCAGAAAGAAAGATCGTTATCCCGATGTACGGGAATGTAAAACCGTCTGTCTCTGTAATAAACTGGAAAGCATTTGAGCAATGGCAGATCCTTGATGTGAAGCCGGCTGTTGTTGATGCAGCGGCACTCAGTTCGTCTACTTCATATGCGTCCTCTTATGGCAGTTTTTATTATGAGCCTAAGCATAACTATTTTGAAAGCACAGGCAAGACGTACCTTAATATAACTCCGGATGATCTGCAATTCCTTTATTCCGATATGGCGTTTTACTATAAATATATCTGGTCCGGTCTTCCGGATCCGTTTGTCGGCGGGTTAAAGGTCATCAACAGGATCAACAGGCGCAATGTAGAGGTGACCAAACGATGGAACGATGAAGGTCATGAGGATGAACGGCCTGAGTCGGTAGAAATCGAGTATTACAGGGCGGACGACCCCGATACCCTGGCTGGAACGCTCACTTTGACAAAAGATGATATTCCGACAGGCGGCAAAAGTAATGAGTGGGTTGGCTCTCTTTCACTGCCGGACGAGGACGAAAACGGAAATAAGATCATATATACTCTAAAGGAAAAACCAGTCGACGGATATCTGACGAGCTACGATACGCAGGACAGCGCTGTGGATATCTATCTTTCCGATGACACGCAGTTCTGGTACAGCTATCAATATGTAGCTGGTACGATCAAGCTTTATCGTTACGACGAAGAAAACGATAAGTGGTATTATTATTGGGAAAGAGAGAATGATAATGGCACCACTGGTTTACCCAATGATTATTATTCGATTTCGGGTGATCTCAGAAGCCATGTTTTCCACCTGAATGACAGCACATTTTTTCCGGCTTCAAGAAGACCATATGAACTCGATGTCCGGATTGCCTATACCGACGAAAAAAATGTTATCGAACTGGTAGGCGACTCATTTGTTGAAGTGGATAAGTTTGATATTGTGGATTATTATATCTGGAAATATGTTCCGGCGATCGGTTCCAGATATTCCTATTATCTGATCTATGACGGCGACTCCTGGGAGGGCGGCACGTTTCATACGGATAAGGTTGAAATCCCGGAATATCGTCCTATTGTCATCAACACATGGAATAAGCAGGATGTCGAATGTGAAAAAGAGTGGGATGACGCCGGCTACGAGCAGTATCGCCCGGGAACCGTCACGCTGGATCTTTACTCCGATCACAGCCCGGAAACTGTTCTGGATTCGATCACACTTACCGTGACTGATGCGAATACATTAAAGGGCGTGTTCAAAGATCTGCCTATTTATGGTGACGATCAGAAAAAGATCCAGTACTATATCCAGGAGCGGGACGTACCGGATTATTACAAGGCGGTGTACGATGTGATCGGCGGGGTTGGCTACGGAAAGGCATTCAATGCGATTGCGGTCACGTTCGGCGAGACCAGCGATTATGCATATGTTGTATGTGATAAACCAGCCTACAAGCAATTGTATCAAACTACAAACAGCACCAGAGAAACAGCAATTTCATACCGGACGATCCTGTTCCCGATGTTCACAAATAATCCGTCGTTTACCATTCTGAATTGGGCAGAATCATTCGACAAGTGGGAGATCACGGATATCAGGCCGGGCGTTGCACTGCCGGCTGCCTATTCTTTATCATGGGATGCAGCCAGCACGATCATTCAGTATATGAATCCGGAAAAATATGATGTGTTTTATGCTTCGTACGATGATTTTCTTAATGTTACATCTGATGATATAACTAAATCTTCTGTCAAGCGTTTTGCATATGAATACACCTGGAAAGGCCTTCTGCATCCATTTGCAAATGGCCTGAAGGTACGCAATGTGATCAACGCCTCGGATCTTCCTTTTGCCAAGACGTGGGACGAAGGCGAATACGCCGCTTTCCGGCCGGACAAGGTCACTTTTGAACTTTATAACGTGCAGGATGACAAAAAACCGGTTCAGACGGTAGAACTGACACGGGATGCTCTCTCGGATACGGATAAGAATCTCTGGGAAGGACACTTCTCCCTGGTGCCTATGTATAACGAGGATGGCAGTCCTGCAGAGTATTATGTCATTGAGAAGGTTCCGGATGGATATACTCCGGAGGTCTATGCCAATACCAGTACACGTAAGAAGACCGGCGCAATGAAGGTGACTTTCGGTGATGACATGCGTCTCTATGGTCCCGGCTATCTGTATTACTATGACGAGGAAGGCAATCCGTTTTATGTAAGCATGAACAGCGGTTTGGCAGGGCAGACTGTGGTTGTTCCTGCGAATGAGTTTTATGTCGAGTATATGACGAACCAAACCTATTTATCATACAATACTTATTATCCAAATTATACGTTAGACGGCTGGTTCACTCTTGCGGATATATCTTCCACAACCGACGGCGCATCGGCATTTACATCGATGAGCAAAGAATCGTTTGCAAACATGCTCAGCAGAAACTTCGGAGAAGCCGGGATCAGGGAAATGTACGGTGCGTCTTCCTGGACACCTGAAGATTACCTGCGGTATGGCAATGCTGTATATCTGCATTTCACCGCTGGTGAGCAGGCCGAACCTTTCGCCGGATCCAACTATATCAAAAACAAACTGACCGAGATACCGTTCAAAGCCGTCGTGATCAAGAAGGATGACGCAGAGGCGGAACTGGCCGGCGCGTCGCTGAAGATTACCGGCCGCTGGAGCAAGGGATCAAAGGATATCGATCCGATCGAGTGGGTGAGTTCCGATCTTGAGGGAAAAACTATTCTGCTGCTTCCGGGCACCTATGTGCTGGAAGAAGTGGAAGTTCCGGAAGGGTATCTGAGTGCGGAACCGATCACTTTCACCATTGCGGAAGACGGCACTGTGACTGTGAACGGAGAGAAGGTTTCAGAAGTAGTCATGATCGATGAAAAGAAACCGGAAGAGCCCGTGCCGGAGGAGACGGAGAAACCCGAAGAGGAGAAACCGGAACCTGAGAAGCCGGAACCGGAGAAACCCGAACCGGAGAAACCGGAACCTGAGAAGCCGGAACCGGAGAAAACCGAGCCTGAAAAACCCGAACCGGAAAAGCCGGCTGTACCGGAGAAACCGGTACCTGTGTTCGCGGCTGTGTATCCGGGCGTACCGACAGGCGACAGTTCTCATGCGTTTGCATGGCTTGCCGCTGTTCTTGCGGCAGCAGGAATGCTGGCGGTACTTATGAAAAAGAAAAGGACTTCATGAAGTTCAACTAAAAAAAAAACAAAAAGAAAAGTCTGAAAAGCGGAGGCTGTCGCACAAAAATGTGACAGCCTCCGCTTTTATCGGGGTAACAGGATTCGAACCTGCGGCCTCACGGCCCCCAGCCGTGCGCTCTAGCCAAACTGAGCCATACCCCGTCAACCAGGTTATTATATACCGTGGTATTAAAAAATGCAAGCAGATGAAGAGTATTCCTGTTATCTGAAATGATCCGGATCGGGAATAAGATCTGTTAGTATTAAAAATGTGTTTTTAATGTGATAGAATATTTACAGCATCGGAATTACTGATTCTGTGCAGACAAAAGAACATATAAAGAACAGGAGTATATGATGACAAACAGAGAAATTGTGTTGCAGTTTTATGAAGAGGTATTCAACGGATGGGACATGTCAGCGATCGACCGTTATATTAAAGAGGATTACATTCAGCATAACCCGAATGCGGAGACAGGCCGGGAAGGCTTTCGGAAGTTTGCAGAGTTCTTTCTGGGGCTGAAACCTCATATGGATATTATTTTCACAGCAGAAGAAAATGACATAGTATTCGTATTCTTTAAGTGTACACTCGGTAACGGTGCCGTGAACAAAGTATGTGATATTTATCGTCTTGAAGACGGGATGCTTGCAGAACACTGGGATGTTGTGGAGCATGACGTACATCTGTACAAACCTGTACACAATAACGGAGTTTTCTGATGAGCGGCAGCGGAAGAGAAAATAAAAGGATACTGGATGTACTCTGCGTCGGTCAGGCAGTGATTGATTGTATCACGCGTGGGAAAGAGGCAGAGCCCTACAAAGAAAATGTCTACCGGGCGGAAACGATCCGTCTTCATACAGGCGGAGATGCAGTAAATGAATCCAAAGCACTGGTCTCTATGGGGTATCGCACAGGTGTTGTCTGTTGTCTGGGAAATGACATGGCCGGTGATACGATTTTTCATGAGCTTGTTTCTGCCGGTATATGTACTGACAGGATCTCACGTCCCGATATCGACACACCGGTCGCAAATCTTCAGGTCGCTGCTGACGGGAGCCGTATTTCTGTCAATTCCGGCGCTATAAGACTGGAAGGATATCACGTTGATCCCACACTGCTCTCAGGAGCACGGATCGTATCTTTTGCCAGCTTATTTCGGCCGCCTCTGGAAGACGCCGCATCCGTTATCAGTCTGATCCGTTATGCCAAAAATGACGGGGCTGTCATCAGCGCGGATACCAAGCTTCCCGTTACAGGTGAGATCCGCATAGATACTATCGCGGAAGTGCTGCCGTTTATTGATTTTTTCTTCCCAAATGAAAAAGAAGCTTCTTACTATTCTGGGAAAACGACCTATCCGGAAATGGCAAAGTTCTTCCGGGACAAAGGAGTCAGCAATGTGATCATCAAGGCCGGAAAAGAAGGGTGTTATGTTTCCGAAAAAGAAGGAGAATTCCTGATGCCTGCTGCCCCTGTGGAATGTGTTCTGGACACAACGGGAGCCGGGGATAATTTTGTGGCTGGTTTTCTTTCAGGCGTTCTGGACGGCATTCCGATCCGTGAATGTGCACAGAGAGGGATCGAAACGGCGGCCCGGGCTATATCCAGGATCGGCGGGAACGCCTGAGGCAAAGAGAATACTCAGGTCAGGCGTCTTGAGTTTTTCCTCGAATTCACATATACTCAGTTTATCAACATGAAAAAAGAAGGAGGTCTCTTTATGTTAGTCGACACAAAGGCAAAGGTAGGCGTTTTTTCCATCGCTCTGGGTGCGTATCTTCCGCAGTTTCCGTCGCTGGTTCCCGAATTTGAAGGCCAGTATGAGGATTTCAAAAAACGTATTCCCGACACAGTAGAACTGATCGACGGCGGTATCATTACGACCAAAGAGATGGCGGCGGCGGCCGGTGACAAGTTCCGTGCGGCGGATGTTGACCTGGTCATTCTCCAGCTTCTGACCTATGCCACCTCCTATAATATGCTTCCGGCAGTGCGCGATCTGGATGTACCGGTCGTACTGGTAAACATTCAGAAAAAGGCTGCTCCGGATTATGCCAATACAGATACGGCCACCTGGCTGGGGGAACTGTATGCCTGCGGTGCTGTCGGTGAAATGGTCGCTGATCTGGAACGTGCCGGCAAGCGTCACGCGGTCATCACCGGCGTCGTTGAAGGCGGTGATCCGCATGTGGACGCGGAAATCGCAGATTGGTGCAGAGCGGCGCAGGTACGCCGGCGTTTCCGTGATCTGAATCTGGCGCAGATCGGCCGTCCGTATCCCGGTATGATGGATCTGTATATTGATGAAACGAATCTGTATCATCGTATGTTCCTTTATACCAAGCAGTTTGACTGGGAAAAGATGTGGGCGATTGCCGACAATATTGACGATGAGGAGGCCATCCGGACTAAAGCACAGGATATTCTGGATACCTTTGAGATCGAAGGCGGCGGTACGATCGAAAAAGTCTGGGATATGGCGAAGTACGTCGTCGCTTTCGAGCAGTGGGTTAAAGAAGAGCAGATTGGATTCATCGCTTCCCATTATGATGGATTTGCTCAGGGCAAAGCCGGTGTGCTTGACAGTATGCTGATCCCGGCTTTCTCCATGCTGATCAAACAGGGTATTGCCTGCGCCGTGGAAGGAGATATCAAAGTATCCATGGCCATGTCCATACTTAAGACGATTTCCGGAATGGGACAGCTCTCCGAGATGTATTCGATCGACTTTAACGAGGACATATGTATCATCGGTCATTCCGGATCTGGTGATGCGGACATCTCCGCTCAGAAGCCGACCATGAAGATCGTTCCGGTATTCCACGGCAAGACCGGAGGCGGATATCTGACGCAGTTCTATCCGCATCTTGGTCCGGTGACATATCTCGGGATCACACAGGACAAGGACGGTCATTTCAAATTTGTTGTGGCTGAAGGAATTAACGAAGAAGGACCGATTTTTACTTTCGGAGATACAAATATGCGCACGCGGTTTACATGCGGAGCACGTGAATTCTGCGACAAGTGGAGCGAGGCTGGTCCGACGCACCACATGGCGGCAGCAGCAGGGCGGCATATCGACACAATCCTGAAGGTCGCCAAGATCTTCAATGTGCCGGTGGATATTATTACGAGGTGAATATAGACAGACGGAGTATCCGAACGGATGCTGAGTTTTGCTAAAGAGAAGATAAGATAAACAGGCTGACTCCGGTTTGATCCGGAGTCAGTGTATGCATAAGCAGTTTTTTAAAGGGAAAGGCATTCCGCATGAGTAAAATTGACTTTAAACCCGGCAATATGTTGTATCCGGTTCCGGCTGTAATGGTTAGCTGCGGAACATATGGAGAAGAATCCGATATTATCACAATAGCGTGGGCCGGAACCGTCTGTTCTGACCCTCCGATGGTCTCGATTTCTGTGAGACCGGAACGGTATTCCTTCCATATGATAAAAGAAACAGGAGAATTTGTGATCAATCTGGTTTCGGAGGAACTGACTGCAGCTATGGATACCTGCGGAGTCCGGTCCGGAAGAGACTGCAATAAATGGGAACTGTGTCATCTGACGCCGGCGCCGTCAGAAATTGTGAGATGCCCGGTCATAGATGAGGCGCCTGTTCAGATAGAATGCCGTGTTGTTTCAGACACGGATCTCGGTTCACATCATATGTTTGTGGCACGTGTGGAAGCGGTGCACGTTGAAAAACGTTATATGGACGAAAAGAACAGGCTGGATCTGGAAGCGGCACGCCTCGTAACTTACTCACACGGAGTTTATCATGCACTTGGAAAAAGCCTGGGAACATTCGGGTTCAGTGTCAGGAAGAAGAAAAACATACGGAAAGGAAAAAGAACGTCGGATAGTAAACAAAGAAAAAACAAGGAGCAATAAAGAAAGAGTAATGGGCGTTGCCTTGAACACTTTATTATGCTAAAATATACACTCAAATGGGTAAAACCATGTAGTTTTTTGTATTTGTATTAATGAGGTAATAGTTATGTCAAACTCACAAGTCGGTATTCTGATCGTCATGATCGTGTACCTGTTGGGAATGGTGCTTATCGGTTTCGCTTTCTCAAAAAAGAATGAAACAGTCGGTGATTTTTATCTGGGAGGAAGAAAACTGGGACCGCTGGTTACGGCCATGAGTGCGGAAGCTTCTGATATGAGCAGCTGGCTGCTTATGGGTCTTCCGGGGCTGGCATATCTGACCGGTCTGTCTGACGTCGGATGGACGGCAATAGGTCTGGCCGTCGGTACGTATCTGAACTGGCTGTTTGTAGCCAAGAGAATCCGCCGCTACTCGGCGCGGACAGGGTCTTTTACGATCCCGGATTTTTTCTCGGACCGCTACGGTGACAAGAGAAGGGTCCTGATGCTGATCGCTGCGATTGAGATCGTTATTTTCTTCATTCCATATACGGGTTCCGGTTTTGCCGCGTGCGGCAAACTGTTTTCCAGCCTGTTCGGCATCAGTTATCACACAGCCATGATCGTCAGTGCGATCGTCATTGTGGTATACACGATGCTCGGCGGATTTCTTGCGGCAAGTACATCCGACTTTATCCAGAGTATTGTAATGACGGTGGCTCTTCTGATCGTGCTTGGATTCGGTGTAAGCAAAGCCGGCGGTATGGGTGCCGTGATGGATAACGCGCGGCAGCTTCCCGGCTATCTGAGCTTTACGTCCATACACGATCCGGTGACCAACACGGCAGGATCATATGGATTTATAACGATCATTTCTACAACGGCCTGGGG
>CACZSZ010000239.1 GCA_902783945.1 uncultured Lachnospiraceae bacterium | reverse complement strand
GCTGCGGCATCTGTACCGGCAGCTCCCTTCCCGCGGCAGCATATTTATGGATGGAATAGATATTTCCGGTATAGCGGCAAAAGTGTATGCACGGAAGGCGGCGGTCATGATGCAGCATCAGGATCTCTTTGAGAGTGAGCTGCGGGTGAGGGACGTGATCCGTACCGGAAGGTATCCGTACAAATCGTTTCTCTCTCATTACAACAGGCAGGATGAAGAGATCATTACGGAAATCATGAGACGGAATGCTCTTCTGGAATATGAAAACCGACAGCTGTGCACCCTGAGCGGCGGGGAGCTGCAGAGGGTCATGCTTTGCCGTGCCATGGCACAGCAGCCGGAAGTGATTATTCTGGATGAACCGACAAATCATCTTGACATACGGTATAAGCTGGAATTGATGAAAACGCTGCGGCATTTTGAGGGACTTGTCATCATGACCCTGCACGATTTAAACCTGGCCGCATCTTACTGCAGTGAACTCTATGTGCTGCAGGACGGCTGTGTCGCCGCACATGGTCTGCCGGAAGAAATCTGCTGTCCGGAATTGCTTGGGAATATTTTTCAGGCCGAGATACCTGTTTATAAAGAGGGACGAAAAATTTTTATAGGAATTTAAGAGCAGGTCTTACAGCAGGCAGCGATGGAACGCCGTACTTGAAAAGGTGGGGGATTCTTGCCATAATAAAAATCCGGAATACCATACGGATGAGTGTCTAACGGCTCCCGGGGGTGTCAGTAATGAGGAGGAAAGAAATGAGAAACAGAAAAAAGTCAGCTATTGTAAGTCTTGCCATAAGTCTGATCATGTTGTTTGGAAGTGTTGTTACAGTTCCGGCAGCGGCAGATACGAAACCGGAGGATGGCACTTACATGGCCACTGTCGTACTTGAAGGCGGAAGCGGCAGAGCTTCTGTGGACAGTCCCTGCGAAATAACTGTAAAAGACGGGGAGGCGATGGCGGAGATCTGCTGGAGCAGCCCGAATTATGACTTCATGATCGTGGACGGAGAGAAGTATGAGCCGGTCAATACCGAAGGAAATTCTCGGTTTATCATTCCGGTGGCCTTGGAAGAAGAGATGGCAGTACAGGCAGATACGACAGCCATGAGCCAGCCTCATCTGATCGACTACACACTGCAGTTTACCCTGCTTTCAGACAGTACAGACACGGAAGAAGAAGCTGTGACTGAAAGTACAGTGGGATCTGCAGAACAGGATTATGAGCCGGCTGGTGTTTCTTTGGATATGGAACCGCCGGAGATCGACGGACTGACGTTTGTTTCCGAAATGGAAAAGAACTATGCAGAGGCATTTTCTGTTTTCTATTACGAAGATGGATACAAGGTGCTGGCTGCGGCTTCCGGCCGTATGTATCTGCTGGTACCGGAGAATGGTACGGTACCAGATACGGATGTACTTCCACAGGGGATGATCGTGCTGCAGGCGCCGCTTCAGAATGTCTATCTGGCTGCTTCTTCCGCCATGGCGCTGTTTCGAGCGCTGGATTCCCTGGACGTCATAGCGTTTAGCGGCACGGACGCAGACGGCTGGTATATCGAAGACGCAGCGGAGGCCATGCGTGCGGGCGACATTGCATTTGCCGGAAAATACAGTCAGCCGGATTACGAGGGACTTCTGGCGGGAGAGTGTGATCTGGCAATCGAGTCCACCATGATCCTGCACACACCGGAAGTGCTGGAAAAGCTGGAAGCGCTGGGAATCCCGGTGATGATCGACGAATCCAGCCATGAGTCTCATCCGCTCGGCCGGACAGAGTGGATCCGGTTCTACGGAGCTCTGCTGGACAAAGAGCAGGAAGCAGATGCGTTTTTTGAATCGCAGGCAGCTGTCATCGGGGAGATGGAAGGAACGGAAGATACAGGAAAAACGGTAGCGTTTTTCTTTATTAACAATGCCGGCAGCGCGGTAGTCCGCAGAACGGACGATTATATTCCGGAAATGATCCGGCTTGCCGGCGGCGATTATGCTTTTCAGGAGCTGCAGAGTGCAAATCCGGAGAGCAGGAGCGGATCGGCAACTCTTTCGATGGAGGAATTCTATGCACAGGCCCGGGATTGTGATTATCTGATCTACAATGCTTCTATTGACAGTCCACTGAGAGGAAAGGAGGATCTGCTGGATAAGAGTTCGTTATTTGCAGATTTCAAGGCGTTTCAGGAAGATCATGTATATACCACGGATAAATATATGTATCAGGCCACGGATATCGTCGGTGAATTGATACGGGATATTCATGAGATGCTGACAGACGGCACAGATTCTGATATGCTGTTTCTGAAAAAGGTAAGCTGATCCGGGGAAACGTGAACGGACAGGAAAGCAGGGAAGGAACAGAAATATGAGAAAGAAAAGACTGTGGTATATGATCATTTCCGGCGTGCTGCTCATAAGTGCTGTGATGGCCGGGTGCGGAGCAAAGAAGAATTCCGTTCCGGAAGAGGGACAGGCTGTATCTGCAGCAGCAGAGTCTGTTTCTGTGGGGGCCGGTGCTGAATCGGCAGAGACAGAAGCGGCGGCACCTGACGGAGAAGCGGCTGGTGTATTCGAAGAAAAGGTGCTTCTCGATACGGATGCAGTGAAAGTTGTTCTGACGGATGCCGGTGAGTTCGTTCCTGATCAGGAGGATGCAGGAACCACAAAAACTGCGGATCCGAAAGTGCAGATCACTTTTGACGTGACGAACAAAGGTGATGAAGAGATCGTCGTGGATATGAGGGATGTGAAATTGGGAGACGAAAGCGTCAGGAGGATCCTTCTGAAGGGCAATATCGTTTCTCCGGGCGAGACGATGGCTTTCCAATATGGTATTCTGGCGAAAGAAGAACCGGAGACAGAGGGAGCTGGGGAGACGGCAGAACAGGCACATCCGCTCTTGTGGGAAACGGTGTCGGAACAGGGCCTGACGGGAATTGTTCATGTTCTGAACATCTCGGAAGAGATCGCACAGTCTGAGTTTTCCATTCCGTAATAGAGGACGTATATGTATCAGCGGATCCGGTATTTTCTGAAAGCTGCGGAGACGGGCAGCTTTTCACTGGCGGCACAGAGTATGTTTATTTCCGCACAGGCTCTGACAAAGCAGATCAATCTGCTGGAAAAAGAACTTGGGGGGAAACTGTTTGAACGTACGCCGCACGGAGTGGCATTGACTGCGTTCGGGCGGTACGCACAGGAAAAACTGCAGCGGATAGATCAGGAATTTGAGAGTACATGGGAGGATCTGCTGGAGTTTGCGCGGAACGGAAAGGAACAGATCCGGATCGGGATATTTGCCGCACTGCCCAGGGAACAGCTGGTCTCTCCATTGGTATCTTTCCTGTTGGCGGCCTATCCGGAGCGGCAGTTCAATCTGGAAATGATAGAGCTGGATGAGGGACGGCGGAAGGTGCTGGAAGGAAAACTGGATATTCTCCTGACCAACATGCATGAGGAGGATCGTCTGGACGGATTTACCTGTCTCGCTTTTGCGGAACACGACGCCAGGGTCATCGTTTCGCTCACGCATCCCTGGGTCATGAAAGAAACTGTCACGGAAGAAGATCTGAAAAAAGAATCGTTCATCAAGATGCAGATGGACAATGATCACTATACAGTGCCGTGGGAAAAAAGCTTTTACCGGAATGTTCCCTGTAAAAAAGTACTGGAAGCAAAGAATTTTGAGACGATGCTGGTCCTGCTGCAGCAGGCCGCCGGATTTGCCGTGTTTCCGATGGCCTTTATGAACATGGCAAACGCCCGGGTGAAAAGTTTTGATTTTCCGGGCAGAACACTGAAGTTCTACACGGCGCTCGTTGTGAAAGAGGAAAGTGCAAAAGGCCGGCTGAAGGATCTGATCCGGGATCTGACGGAAGAATTTGAACTGACGCCGGTCAGAAGATAAGCGCACGTTTAAAAATAGGCCACCTGCAGCCGGTGTTCATACACAAATTCTTCATCGGGATCATGTTCCGGCATCCATACATAACCGTAAGTGTATTCGGTAATGCGCGTCTCGTAATCGACGCGTACAAGCTGCCCTTTTTTGTTGAATGAGAGCAGGCAGTCTTTGCCAGAAGGAGAGCGTCCGGGAACTTCTTCATGCTGAAGGACCGACAGGGTTCCGTCCGTGTTCAGCAGATATTCGCTGGTCCTTTCACCCACAGGTTTTCCGTCAGAGAAAGCCGTTCGCTTTATGATCTTTCCCTCATCATCTGTCTCATATGTATAGGTGTAGAGGACCGTCTCGCCGTTGGCATACCGTGTATCCATCTTTGCGATGCGGCCCTGCTCATCGTACTCATAGAGGACTGTTTCCCCGTTCGGACAGATTTCGCGGGTTATTTTCCCTTCTGTGTATTCATATCTGATCGCTTCCGGGACGGGTTCGCCTTCGTCTGTCTCGTAGTAGGGATTGCCTTTTTCTATCTGTATGTGTCCATATTCGTCATATACGAATTCAGAGTGGATCCGCTCGCCGGAGACGCTTATGCACACCTCACAGATCTGTTTCAGGTAGCCCTCAGAATCCCTGTATCCTCGGATGATCTCAAACAGCTCTTTTGCTGCCTGATTGCGCCGGTAATCGGCATCGCCGAAACAGAGCAGATCAACGGCCTGCTGATAGATTTCTTCTGCCGTGACTGTTTCCTTTTCTTCCTGTTCCGTGAGGGGCTCTGCTGTCAGGCTGCCGGAGGACAGATCTCCGGTCCGGCCGCAGCTGCACAGGATACAACATATTAAAATGAAAGCGACAGGCCTGATTGTATGCATGGGATTTGTACCGGTGGTGTTTCCTTTATTCTGAAATAAGATGAAAGGCTTTTCAAAGTAAAGATAGTGTGGCCTGTTCTGTTTGTCAAGAGCTGCAACTACAGGTTGAAACAAAGAGTCGGAAAACTGTTTCTGTTTTGCGGAGATCTCTGTTATTATACAAATGTAATACTTTGAAAGCAGGTTTTAAGAGATCGGAGAACGGATATGCTGACAGAACGCGAGAATATGGAAATGTGTTGGAACCACGAGCAGCCTGAATGGGTGCCGATGATCAATACGGCAGCTCAGATGATCATCACGCCCGAGATCAATGACCGGCCGCTGTTTATGGACGGTACCGATGATTTCGGTGTACAGTGGGAGCTGGACAAGGCTCACCCGGAACTGATGACACATGTCAAACCCGGATGCGAATTGTTTGATGATATTTGTGACTGGGAAGACTATGTAAAATTCCCGCATGCCAAGGAAATTGACTGGGAGCCGGCACGGATGCGCACCAAAGCCATGTGGGCAAAAAAGGACCAGCTGCAGGGCTATTTTGTCGGCAATATGGGAGCGTTCGAAAAGATCTGTGCCATGATGGGTCACGTCAATGGACTGATGGCTCCGTATGACGATGAAGATGCCTATCAGGCATTTATCGATGCATATGCCGATTACCGGATCGAGCAGTTCGAATGTCTGAAAGAGTATCTGGATATCGACTTTGTCATGATGCACGACGACTGGGGCAACCAGGAAAACATGTTCATGGATCCGGATCAGTGGCGTCAGTTCTACAAGGAGCCGGAGCGCCGCATGGCAAAGGCGGCTCATGATCTTGGTATGCATTATATGCATCACAGCTGCGGCTACATCACGCAGATCGTGCCTGATCTGGTGGAGATCGGCGTAGACAGCTGGCACAGCGTGCAGCCGATGAATGATCTGAAGATGCTCAAGGAGACGCTTGGAGATAAGATCGTCTTTGCCGGCGCGGTCGACGCACAGGTCACGGATGCACCGGGAGCCACGGAAGAACAGATCCGCGCAGAAGTGCGCCGCGTGATCGATACGCTTGGCAAAGGCGGCGGACTGATGGCCTCGTCTTCTGTCATGTTCTCCACTGTGCCGAAAGTGGACGGCATCATCGACGACGAAGGGAAAAAATACGGGCAGTATAAAAACTTGCACTGGGACTGATACACAAACAAAGCAGCATATAATAAAAGAACAGCTGAGAAAGCAAAGAAAGGAGCAACAACATGGAAGGTAAATGGGATCTGGTAGTTCACACATTCATGGGCGATATGACATCTCACATGGAGTATCATGTAGATGGTGAGACACTCACCGGTACAGGCGAAGATGCTGCCAACGGTGCTGTCGCACAGATCGAGAACGGCTGCTATAAAGACGGTGAGTTCAGCTATCAGCTGACGATCAAGACAGCTGTCGGCGAGATGACCAACACCCTTACAGGCAAGGTTGAAGGAGATACTCTGACAGGCAAGTCCAAAAATGCCATGGGCGAATTTGATGTGACGGGAACAAAGATCGGCTGATCTGAAACATCAGAAGTGGGTGCCGCATCAGCGGCACCCACTTTTCTGTTTCCTGATTGTTAAGGAGCGACCCGGTGATCGGATCAGGCTTCTTTTGTTTCCTCCACGTCGTCAAGCGTCTCGAAAGCGGCAAGCTCCGGATGTGCCAGGTGCTCTTCGGAGTAGTTCTGGTAAGCTTTCTGTATATGATACTGGCTTGCCCAGACTTTGTCGGCGATCGGTGCCCATTCTTTGGCGTAGTCGTCGCACTTGCTGCAGAGGTGGTCGGCACTTTCTTCGGATTCGGCATTGGTGCCGTGTGCGCCGGAACGCTCGACCATATCACGCAGCAGCTGCGGGTTTTCCAGCATCGGGCAGGGGCGCAGATGATTGCGGTTGAACGGCTGCCCCTTGTGGTATTCCATGAACAGCGGGCTCTGCAGCATCTCGAGAATGGAATTCTCGTGGAGGTTGGTGTTCGAGAAATGAATGAACACACAGGGCTCTGCATCGCCGTGAGCATTGATATGGAAATAGTTGCGGCCGCCGGCAATGCATCCGCCGACGGATTCGCCATCGTTCTGGAAATCCATCGGGAAGTATTCGATGTTGCTCTTGTCGGAACGGATGAAGCGGATCCGGTCGATCATGTACTGGCGCTGCTCCACGGTCGGCATCAGCTCCGGAACGGCGTTGTTGCCGATCGGCATATAGTGGAAATAGAAGCCGAACCGGGCGCCTTTTTCGGCGAT
>CACZSZ010000238.1 GCA_902783945.1 uncultured Lachnospiraceae bacterium | reverse complement strand
ACCTACACCCTTAGCAGGGGCGCCTCTTCGGCCACTTGAGTACTTCTCCTCATGTCCCTGCCAAGTGCGGGACTTTTTTATTTTATCTAAGCAGACTCGCTTTGTCAACGCCTTTTCTGCACCTTTTCAACTTCCAGAAAAGCCTGTATTTATCATGCTTTGTCAGACTTTCGCATATGCCCTGGGAGCCAAATCATAGATGTTGTGGCCATGTGAATCTATTGCCACAATTACTGGGAAATTTTCGACCCGGATCCTGCGTACTGCTTCCGCCCCCAGGTCCTCGTAAGCGATAATTTCCGATGAAAAAATTTTTTTTGAAAGCAGTGCTCCTGCTCCTCCTACGGCTGCAAAATAGACGGCTTTGTTCCGTACGATCGCATCAATGACCTCCTGTGTGCGCCGGCCCTTTCCGATCATCCCTTTCAGACCGAGGTCCAGCAGCTCCGGTGTATACTTATCCATCCGGCCTGCCGTCGTCGGTCCTGCAGACCCGATCGGACGCCCTTCCCGTGCGGGAGAAGGTCCCATATAATAAACAACCGCATCTTTAATATCAAAAGGAAGCTTTTCTCCCTTATCGAGTGCTTCCTTCATCCTCTTATGAGCGGCATCACGCGCTACATACACCGTACCGGTAAGATACACATAGTCTCCTGCATGAAGAGACTCCGCAATCTGATCTGTTAATGGAAGTGATATCTGCATTTCCATATTTTTGTTTATCTCTTTCCTTTAAAATAGAATAATGTCAGCAAAACCACACCGATGATCAATCCTACAATTCCCTGCCAGCTCATCTGTATCCCCTATCTTATTTTTCAAATTTCCCATGTACTGTGCCGGTCCACATGACAGCACATGTTGACTGCCACCGGCAGTCCGGCAATATGTGTGGCATAGGTGTTGATATGCACTGCCAGAGCAGTGACGCGTCCGCCGAGACCCGCCGGCCCGATCCCGAAGCCGTTGATCCTGTCCAGAAGTTCTTCTTCCAGTTCCTGGATATGTGCTTCCGGAGCCTTTTCGCCAACAGGACGCAGCAAAGCCTGTTTTGCCATCAGCGCCGCTTTTTCGAATGTACCGCCGATGCCGACGCCAACCACGACCGGCGGGCAGGAATTCGGTCCCGCTTCCCGTACGGTTTCCAGAACGGCATTCTTCACGCCTTCCACGCCCTGTGCAGGTTTCAGCATAAAGATCCGGCTCATGTTTTCACTCCCGAATCCTTTTGCCGTAACAGTGATCTTCACCTTATCCCCCGGCACGATACGCGTATAGATCACGGCAGGTGTATTGTCTTTTGTGTTGACGCGCAGAAGAGGATCCCCGACGACAGACTTGCGAAGAAATCCTTCTTTGTATCCCTGCCGCACTCCGGCCTGCACGGCCTCCTCCAGGCCGCCTCCCGTCAGATGCACATCCTGCCCGATCTCCAGAAATACGACCGCCATACCTGTATCCTGACAGATCGGAATCCTGTCTTCCCGGGCTATGACAAGATTCTCCTGAAGCTGTTCCAGTATCTGTTTTCCCAAAGGAGACTCTTCTTTTCCTACCGCCTCTTCCAGCGCGCAGGACATATCTTCCGACAATACATAATTGACGGAGATACACATCTCCTTCACAGCCTCTTCAATTTTCGAAACCTGTATTTCCCGCATATCTCTTTTTTATTCCTCAGTGGAAACTTCTTCCGGTTTTTCCGCGGTCTCTTCTTCCTCCGCGCTGTCGTCTTCCCGGACTTTGGCAATGCTGGCCACCGTATCTTCCGTGCGCATCAGCTTGACACCGGATGCCGAGCGTCCCAGAACGGAAATACCCGAGACCGGAGTCCGGATCACGATACCTTCCGTCGTGATCAGCATGATCTCATTTTCTTCTTCCACGGCTTTTACACCGACCAGATCCCCGGTCTTTTCCATCAGCTTGTAACAGATCACACCCCGGCCGCCGCGGTGCTGGATCTTGAATGCATCGGCCAGAGTCCGCTTGCCCATACCCTTTTCAGACGCGAACAAAAGAAACTCTCCCTGGGAACGGAGCTGCATACCGATCACTTCATCATCTTTGCCCAGGCGGATACCCCACACGCCCATGGAACCGCGTCCTGTGGCACGCACATCCGATTCGCTGAACCGGATCGACATACCTTTCTTTGTGGCAAGGAAAACATCCTGATTGCCGTCCGTATATTTGACCTCGATCAGCTGATCATCATCCCGCAGCGTGATCGCAGCCAGCCCGTTTTTGCGGACATTCCGGAAATCATACAGAGGCGTCTTTTTGACGAGTCCTTTTTTCGTTGCCATAAACAGATACTGATCCTGCCGCATTTCCTTATCTTCGATCGGGATCACGGCCGTGACCGTCTCCTCCGGCTGCAGCTGCAGCAGATTGACAAACGCCGTGCCTCGCGCCGTGCGTCCAGCTTCCGGGATCTCATACGCCTTCAGGCGGTAGACCCTTCCCATATTCGTGAAAAACATCAGATAATAATGCGATGTCGTCATGAACAGATCAGCGATATAATCGTTCTCGATCGTCTGCATGCCCTTTATTCCGCGGCCGCCGCGATTCTGACTCCGGAAATTGTCCGGCGTCATCCGCTTGATATATCCCATTTTTGTCGCGGTAATGACCGTATTGACATTGGGAATAAGATCTTCTGTCGAAATATCATACACATCGTACCCTATACGCGTACGACGCTCATCACCGTATTTATCTGCAATTTCTTTGATCTCTGTGCGGATCACGCCGAGCAGCAGTTTGCGGTCTCCCAGAATGGCCGTATACTCTTTGATCCTGCGCATCAGTTCATCATATTCATTCTGAAGTTTTTCGCGTTCCAGACCTGTCAGTGCACGCAGACGCATGTCCACGATCGCCTGTGCCTGCGGATCCGTAAATCCGAAATCTGCGATCAGGTTTGCCTTGGCCTCCTGCGTGTTGGCAGAAGCACGGATCACACGAATGATCTCGTCAATAATATCCAGCGCCTTCAGCAGGCCTTCCAATATATGAGCCCGTTCCTGTGCCTTATTGAGGTCATATTGCGTACGGCGCGTAATAACTTCTTCCTGATGAGCCAGATAGTACTGCAGCATCTGCAGGATATTCAGGACTTTGGGCTGATTGTCCACCAGAGCCAGCATGATCGCACCGAAGGTATCCTGCAGCTGTGTATGTTTGAACAGCTGATTCAGGATAACATTGGCATTGGCGTCGCGGCGCAGCTCGATACAGATCCGCATACCCTCCCTGCTGGAATGGTCATTTACTGCCGTAATGCCGTCGATCCTCTTGTCCCGCACCAGATCCGCGATCTTTTCGATCAGACGGGCCTTGTTGACGAGATACGGAAGTTCCGTGACTATGATCTGGCTCTTGCCGTTCGGAAGTGTCTCGATCTCGGTGATCGCGCGAACACGGATCTTGCCGCGCCCGGTCCGATACGCTTCCTCAATCCCGCGGGTCCCGAGGATTTCTGCTCCCGTCGGAAAATCCGGTCCCTT
>CACZSZ010000237.1 GCA_902783945.1 uncultured Lachnospiraceae bacterium | reverse complement strand
GCATCACAACAGGATCCGAGGCGTGAAAGCCGCAGGCGATATTGCAGGAAGAGATCAGCGGGATCACTTTCTCATCCATCCCGATCGTATAGGCGCCGAAGCTCTCTCCCAGATCACAGTTCAGATCCACCTTTATCATTTTTCAAATTCTCCTCTCTTTTTTCTGTCTTTCCGGCCGCTGCTTTTTCCGTTTTTGTTCCTTCAGCTTTTATTCCTTTGGTCCTCACTCTTTCAGTTCCACGTTTTTCACATCGAGCAGCAGCATGTGTCCCGGCGCATGTGTGATAGCAAAATCCGGTTTGACATTCATGACCACGGACTGCGGTGTCACACCACAGGGCCAGAACATCGTCACTTCTCCGTCTTTGATCTCAACAGGATCTCCGAATTCCGGATGGTCGATGTCGCGGATCCCGATCAGCGACGGATCCCCGATGTGGATCGGACTGCCGTGCACTTTGGGAAGAGCCGCGGTGACCGTCACTGCCTTTACGACCTGCTCCGGAGGCACCGGCCGCATGGATACGACCATCTTTCCGGAAAACACTCCGGCCGGTACCGTATCGATACCCGTAATGTACATGGGAACATTCCTTCCCATCGTATTGTGACGCATTTCAATGCCCGCCTCGATCATTTCAGACTCAAAGCTGAACGAGCAGCCGATCAGAAAACTCACCAGATCGTCTCTCCAGAATTGTTCCACATCCGTGTATTCCCCGGTGCACACCCCTTTTTCATAAATACGGTATTTTGGAAAATCCTTCGCGATGTCACAGTCCTGCGCCATGAACCGGGTCTGTCTGCTTCCGGTATCCAACACTTCCAGAACGGGACACGCCTTGGGATTGCGCTGGGCAAACAGCAGGAAATCATAAGCAAGTTCTCTGGGAAGAACGATCAGATTTGCCTGCGCGTAGCCGGGACAGAGGCCGCTGGTAGGTTCCGTATATTTTCCTTCCCGTATGATGCGGCGCATCTGCACGGGTGTGAGATCTTTATAATCACTGATCATGTTTTGCTCCTTTCCGTTATCTTCCGTTTTTCCTCCAGAGCGCACTCCGGCTGTCTTTTCTTCCGTCCCCGATCCCTCTGTTCTTCCATCCGCCTGTCCTGACCGGGTACGCAGCATCTCTGCTCTGCATTCCGCCGCTCTTCAGAACAAATCCGGCCGCTGGCACTTTCCGTGCCTTTGACGGATCGCTCTCGTCCAGCATCCTGCAGTGTTGTTCCCACGCACGGGCCGCTTCCCGGATGAGCCGCTGTGCTTCCTCCATACTGCACCTTTCGAATCGTACCATCTGTCCGGGACGAAGCTGGGCGAACAACGGGATATCCACGTTGATGATGGAGGCGATCTTGGCATATCCGCCGGTAGTCTGCCGGTCGGCCATCATGACGATCGGTTCTCCCGTACCGGTGATCTGGACAGCGCCGTTCACGATTCCGTCTGTAAGGATATCGCATCCGCTGACAGCTTCCACAGGAGGACCTGTCAGACGGAATCCCATACGGTCACTGTGACTGCTGATGACATAATCACTCTCATAGAAGGTACGGATCCCCTCTTCCGTGAACATATCTTCCTGCGGTCCGCGGATCACCCGTACTCTGGTAATGCCCGGATCTTCGGGAGAAACAAGACGGCGTTCCGGCACCCATCTCCACGACAGATCCTGTTTCCCATTTGACGGATCCCGCAGCCTGATCACATCACCGGCCATTAGGATCCGCCCCTTATAGCCGCCGATCCCGCAGCGCAGGTTGGTACTCCTGCTGCCCATCACTTCGGGAATATCCAGGCCTCCTCCCACGGCAAGTGATCCGTACAGACCGGCTTTTCCTGTTGTGATCCGGACAGTCGAACCGGCAGGTATATGAACGGCTTTATCTGCCGGATACTTCTTTCCTTCCACTTCTATCCCGAAATCCCCGCCGCAGACTGCCACATTGACCTCTTCGTCAAAAAACAAGGCCGGCCCGACAAAGCAGAACTCCAGAACAGCCTCTGAATCCGGATTGCCTACCAGAACATTGGCCATATGGGAAGCAACACGGTCCATAAACCCGCTCGGAGCAAATCCGCTGTTCTGATATCCCAGTCTTCCCTTATCCTGGATCATGGTACGGGGACCGGGAAAGATCACATGCATAGCCATAAAACGTCACTCCTCCCTGATCCACTGATATTCATAGGAATGCTCGTCTTCCTGTTTCTGTATCTCCCGGAAGGTGTTTTCCGTGATCGGCACAAAGCGGATGAACTCTCCGGCTTCATATAGAATGGGATCCTCCCTGTCGTGATCATACAGATTGAGAGGCGTTCTCCCGATGATCTGCCACCCTCCGGGAGAGATCATCGGATAAACTCCGGTCTGGTCACCGGCGATGCCGACAGATCCTTTTTCCAGCCTTTCCCTGGGATCCTTCAGGCGCGGCGTGCTGATCGAATGATCCATACCTCCGAGATAGACAAACCCCGGCAGGAATCCCAGCATATAGATCAGGTAATCCACACTGCTGTGCCTCCGGATCACTTCCTCCTTTGACAGGCCGGCATGCGCGCAGACCGTTGGAAGATCCGGACCGAATTCTCCGCCGTAACAGACCGGTATCAGGATCGTCTTTTTCTTCAGACGCTCTCCTTCCGGATCCATCTGACTTAATTCCTCTTCAATTTTTGCTGCCAGTTCATGATATCCGATATCGACAGGCCGGTAATGAACCATGAGCGTGGCATAAGTCTGCACATATTCATTGACACCTTCGATGTCCTTCTTGGCAAGAAATTTTCTGGCAACCCTTACGATCCGGCTGATCTCCGGATCGATCTTCGATCCGAAAACGATCGTCAGAGCAGAATCTCCGACCGGTACTATTTTAAATTCCATACTGTTTCCTTTATAAATGTCAGCCTGCCGGGATGCAGACCGGCATTCCTCCACTGTAACCAATAGTTGAATAGACCATGACCCGCAGCAGAACTGCCGCGGGTCACACGGTAAAATCACACTTACAGTGCCTTTATAAAACAACTGTCAGGCAGCAAGCAGATTCTGCAGTCCGGTAATGAATGCTCTCATATTTCTGGCTGCAATAAAGACGAAGATTGCGATCACGATAATGACCAGAATATTGAACCACGCCTTGTTTTTATACTCTTTCATAATGCCGAAATCATTTGCCACGATCAGCAGCAGGATACCGGTGATCGGAAGCAGCAGAGCATTCGCAGCCTGCGCAAACAGAATGATCTGCGTCGGGCTTGCTCCCAGAGTACAGGTGGCTATGATACCAAATGCGAGAACAATGATCCAGAAAACTTTGAAGCGTGTCTTCTTCATATCCTCGCCCCAGCCCAGAATGCCGGATGAGGCAAACGCCGCCGCCAGAGGAGCCGTCAGCGTGCTCGTGATACCGGCAGCGAACAGGCCGATCCCGAAGATCACGGTTGCCCAGCTTCCGAGCAGAGGTGTCAGAGCCTTGGCCATATCGGCTCCGGATTTGATCTCACCGCCGGTCGCATGGATCGTAGCCGCTGCACAGACGATGATCGCCATGGAAATAATGCCGCCGAGTCCGATGGAAATGATGGAGTCAAACCGCGAATTTGCGAGCGCGTCGTCTTTATCTCCCGCATGTCCCCACTTCGTAGAAGCGGAAGCAGCATGCAGATAGATATTATAAGGAACGACCGTAGTTCCCATCAGCGCGGCTACCGTCATCCAGTCGCCGCCTTCAGGCACCTTGAAGCCAAATAATCCTTTAAACACCTCTTTCCACTCCGGTTTTGCAGCAAAAGCACAGATCAGGAAAATGATGCCCATGATGACGACAAGAGCCGTCAGGATACTCTCGACCCGTTTATAACTCCCTGAGAAGAGCAGGATAAATGCGATCACACCGAGGACCAGAGCCAGAATGATCTTGACAGTACCTGTGTTCGTCGCCGGGATTGCGGCCTGAATACCCATGATGGAGCCTGTCAGGTTTCCAGTCTCATACGCAATGTTCCCGACAAAAACTGCTGCAATAACAAGGATGCTGATCAGTATTCTTGCCCCGGAACTGGTGAACTTCGTACGCAGCGCCTCTCCGAGTCCCATACCGGAAACAATTCCCAGACGAGCGGCCATGGATTGCATGATGATGACCGAAATAACGGAAAGGAGCATCGCCCAAAGAAGGGTATAGCCTGCGGAAGCTCCGGAAACAGAACAGGACGTGACGGTACCGGGGCCGATGAAAGCTGCGGCAACCAGTGCGCCGGGCCCTACATTTTTGATTCTTGTAGCCAGGTTACTCATATTTCTCCCTCCTTAACGTAACAGTTTGCTCCATCAGTTTAGCACGTTAAAGAATCATAGTCAAGAAGTGCCTTGGTAATATGGACACTGTTCGATGAAAAAGGGACGGCAAATTTCCATTTTCTATACTGTCAGGTTTTTCCCGTCCTTATCGAACAGATGCATGACATTTCCTCTGAAAGTAAATGCTACGTCCTGTCCTATCGCAAATCCGTTCTTGAAGCCGCCCTCGAAGTCCATGGTCTGCGCCACGATGATCACATCCTGCCCCAATGCTGTCACATGCAGATGTACGGAGGATCCCATCATCTCATTCACATCGACGGTACCGTGCAGCATGTTGTCACTGTCGCTGCCCAGAGTAATATGCTCCGGCCGGACGCCCAGCGTGATCTCCTGTGCATGTACTCCTTTTTCTTTCAGGACAGCCTGTTTTTCTGCACTGACCGGGAATTCCTTTCCTCCGAGTTTTACAACATAGCTGCCGCCGTTTTCCGCCAGTTCTGCACGGAAGAAATTCATCTGCGGCACACCGATGAAGCCTGCGACAAACAGATTGGCCGGCTCGTTGAACACCTCCTGCGGCGTCCCCACCTGCTGCACT
>CACZSZ010000236.1 GCA_902783945.1 uncultured Lachnospiraceae bacterium | reverse complement strand
GTTTCCTATATGCTCTCCTGCAAAGTCGCAGATCAGTTTGACGATCTCCTTGTGCTTCCTCCGGTCACGGTCGGATACAGTGCTCATTATGACACATTCCCGTTCACGCTGACACTCGGGTACGACACGGTGACACAGGTGCTCTTTGATATCATGGAGTCGGTTCTCCGCAACGGTGTGACGCACATCTTTGTCATGAACGGCCACGACGGCAACATAGCACCGATCGAAGTCGCATCCCGCAAGATCAAAGAAAAATATCCTGAAGCCCGTATTGTCGCGCTGCCCGCATGGTGGGTAACAGCAGGCGAACTGCTTCCGGAGGGTACTTTTGAGGTCTGGGACGGTCTCGGACATGCCGGCGAAGGAGAGAGCTCGATCGCGTATTATCTGTATCCACAGTGGAACGAGCCGGATCAGGCTAAAGGGTTTGTTCCGGACATGCTTCCCCCTTATGTGGATGTAAAATGGGATTTTTCCGAACTGACCAATTGTGCTGCCACCGGCGATCCTACCAAGGCAACGGCGGAAAAAGGCAAAATGATGGAAGAAGTGCTTGTCAAGGCATGTGTGGAGGCGATCAGGGATCTTGACGCCAACGACTGGGATTACAGAACAAAAGGAATCCGCTGAAACAGAGCCAGTACAAGTTTCTTTTATCGGAGCAGCCGCATGATGCACTCTGTGCGTTTCATGCGGCTGCTCCTTTTCTTCTTATAGGGCATCTGAGAAGGCTTTCCGGATCTCAGCATCGCTTTTTCCGGCGGACAGCATGGCGATCAGGAGGATGCGGCTTTTGATCGCATTCAGTTCTCCGCTCAGTATGACGCCGAATTGTTCCAGCTGTGCGCCGCCTCCCACGTAGTCGTAGCAGGCGTAGCTTTCACCGTCAACACAGCGGGTTGTGACGATCACATAAATTCCTTTTTCGACCGCGTGTTTTACAGGATCCGACAGATAACAGGGAATATTTCCGGTTCCGTATCCCTCGATCACAATACCGTCGATATCGCTCTCGATGAGGAATGAAAACAGATCCGGTTCGATCCCCGTATAGCATTTCAGGATCGGTACTCTGTAACGGACGTTTTCCACGGGATATACGGTCTTTTGTGTATTGCTGCGGTAATACCTGACGCGGTCTTCGACGATGGTGCCAAGGGGACCAAGAGGGGACCGGAAGGCGTCAATGCGGCAGGAGTGATATTTGTTCACGTCGTCTGCGGAAAAAATCGTCTCATTGAAATACACAAGTACGCCCCGGCCCACAGAACGCGGATTGCAGGCCACCGCGGCTGCCCCGAAAACATTTCCGAGTGCATCGCTGTAAAAATCATAAGAACTCTTCATGGATCCCGTAAAAACTATCGGGATCCGGCACCGGACGGTGACGTTAATGAAGAACGGGATCTCGTCCATCGTATCTGTTCCCTGCAGGACAACGATGCCGTCGATATCATCGCGCTCCTGGGTAAGAGACAGGGATCTGGCGAGTTCCAGTCCGTTTTCCAGTGTCAGGTCGGAACCGGGCATATTGAACAGTTCAATGATCTCCATGGAAAAATGATCTTTCATCGGCGACAGCTGTTCCAGTATCTGGACGCCTGTCAGTGCGGGAGATACCTTTCCGCTCAGCTCATCTTTAGCACACTGAATGGTGCCGCCTGTCGTATAGATCACGATTCTGGGAAGAGGATTTCCGTTGGCCATGGCAATTCTCCTGATAGCTTTTATCATGATATTCCGGTAATTCGCTTTGTATTTTCAGTATACTATAAACCTTGCGGGAATTGTGGTTTTTATCTACAATAGGGGCAGGCATCTTTTTTTGGAGGTGGCATAGATGATCACATATCTGTTCCTTGTTTCCGGAGCCATATGCGTATGGCAGTTTCTGAAAAACAGACTGCAGAAACCGTCTGTGCGTTCACTTCTGTGGAAAACAGGCGCGTCGCTTTCTTTTCTGGCTGTCTCTTTTGCCGGAGTCTGGAAACACATGGCAGAAGGAAAGGGGGAGGCCTTTTCTCTGCTGGTGGCAGCCGGGCTGTTTTTCGGCCTGCTGGGAGATATCTGGCTGGATCTCAGGTGGAATTGTCCGGAAGAAAGTGACGGATATACCTTTGCCGGTTTCTGGTGCTTTGCGGCAGGACATGTATTTTTTCTTATTTCCATGATCTGCTTCAGCGGCATTGCTGTCAGTCCTGTCCGGGTCATCATTCCTCTGATCCTGGCGGCTGTACTGGGTATTGCCGTCGGATTGGGTGGGAAGATGCTGTCACTGGAATACGGCAGATTTAAGGGGATCACCATGCTGTACGGTGCACTTCTGCTCGGAACGACGCTTGTCAGCGGAAGCATGCTGCTGCAGGTGAAAGGAAAGAGTCCTGTGTTTCTTCTTTTCTTCGCGGGAGCCGTCTTGTTCCTGATTTCGGACCTGATCCTTTCCGGCACGTATTTCGGGAAAGGAAAGGACCGGGCGGCAGATATCATATCGAATCATGTGTGCTATTATGCAGCTCAGTTTCTGATCGCCTTCGCGGCTGTTGTTTTATAGGATGCGAAACAGGTAATTCTGAACATGCGGAGTAACGGCAGAAAGAAAAAGAAAGGGATCGGCGGCTTCATAACCGTACTTATTACGGCGGTTATCGTCTTTTTTCTGCTTCCTGCTGTCCGGGAGGTGGTCACCGGAAGAGACGGTGCGAAAACCATGCCCGGCAGTGACAGGGTAAAAGAGTATCTCCGTGATTACCTCGATCCGGATGCGAGGGTCATCTATGCGCAGTATGACGGGATAGAAGAAGACATAGCGGCCTATCAGGATCCGTTTACGGATGCCATGACAGAGGAAGAACGGCGGCAGCAGGCGGAACACAGTCTTCAGGCAGACTATCTGGAAAAAGAAATACAGCGGGCACTGCAGAATCGCGAGAGACAGATCTGTGTGATCGGCAGGCTCGGTTCTTCAAAAGGTTATGTGAACAATGTGGCTGCAGGCCCGGGGTACGACGGCGGTGTATTCCGCACAATGCCATACAGCACGTTCTGGATGAAATCTTATGAAGCATATACCGGATCTCTTACAGAAGGCCGGTTTGGTAAAACGACATTTGAAGACCACTTTTTTATTTATACGTTCGAATATTATGATCTGCAGGATGATGAAATCCTGGAAATGAAAAACAGCATAGATCTGGCGGCGGATGACATTCTTTCCCGGATTCCGGCCGGGGCGGACCTGTGGCAGAAATGCAGGACCATTCACGACGAACTGGTGAAACGGACGGAATATGATCATGATTTTGCAGATCACAGCAACGATCTGTATGGTGCTCTGGTGAATCATAAGGCCGTCTGTGAAGGTTATGCGCTGGCATTTCAGTATGTCCTGAACCGCACCGGTGAAAACTGCGACGTCATTGTCAGCAATTGGGAAAATAAGTCGGACGCCACAGCACATGCATGGAACCGGATCCATGCGCCGACGTATGAGCAGTATATCGATGTCACCTGGGATGACACGGGCAGCACAGACGGCAATGGGGAACCGGTTGTCTCTTATGACTACTTCGGACTGACAGAAGAAGAGATGGCCGCAGTTGACAGTCATGAGTTTGAATCGGGTTTAAGGGCCGACATCGGCGGGCCGGCGGCATTCAATTATTATCGCCATGAGGGATACCTGCTGACAGCATATACAGAAGAAGCTGTGACAGAACTGTTCAGCCGCCAATACAGCGGCGGCGAACAGTATATGACCGTCCGGTTTTCGGATCAGCCGGCATACAGGGAAGCCTTTGCCGGTCTGTTCGAAGGAGAAGGAATGAACAGGGTACTGGATGTGATGGGATATTACGGTCCCTACTGGTACAGCACAAACGAGGATCTGTGTATCATTTCGGTAGGGCTGGGGACGGTATCGGAACAGATATGATCAGAAGGAGGATCAGATGAAAGCAAGAGTATTTATTTCCATGTGTATGGCAGCAAGTTTGACATTTGCACTTCCTGTTTCAGCCGGAGCGGCAGAAGCCGCACCTGCACAAGACACATCCGGGGAAGAGACGGCCGGGGAGGACGATGTCATTGAGCCGGGTGTGCAGGCAGATGACACGGAGGAGGACGTCGGCATGGCTTCTTTTTCCGAGAAGGTATTCCCCTGTTATTTGTATGATATTGAAAACGAATTCGATCTGCCGCTGTATTTTATTAATGACGTAACAGATCTGCCCTATGTCAATATGGCGGACTGGGCGGATGTGCTGGTCACGATCTATCAGTCCCTTCTGGGGGATGCGAATTACGGCCTGTATCTGGAAACAGACGGCAATGTGCTGCAGCTTACCAGGGAAAACGAGTATTCGGTGCTCATGGATTTTCAGGAGTGCACATTTGCTTTCGAAGACTATAATGCTTTTCTGCATGCGTCCGGAGATAATTCCCTGCTCGATATGGTTGCGTCGGACGAATTTGACGAGAAGGGCAATTCCGTTCTTTTCCAGAGGATAGACAGAGGATCCTTCGACCGGTACGGAAGAGAGATCGAGATCAATCTTGCCGATTACGATATCCCCCTGTACTGGTCAGAAGAAGACGGGCTCTATCTGGCGCCTCTTCAGACACTGAATGATCTGTTTATTGCTCAGCCGACCCTCTGCAATTTCTATTTCAACGGAGAAGGGGTTTATCTGGCAAACGAAAAAGCATTTGGACTTTATGAAGAGGAAATCACACCGCTCGGTGATTCGTACTATTCGGCACTCGGCGGGGAGATGAGCGAAGAACTTGCCTGGTATAATTACTGTGAACTCTGCCTGGCCCTGGATCATTTTTATGGTCTGAAAGAGATCCACGATATCACGTCCTTTGACAGGATCTTTACGGAAACAGGCTACCGTCGGGATCTGTCCAGTACCGATCCCAATGTGGAGGACGGTGCTCTCAAAGATTTCATTTATTATTACCTGGATGATCTGCATTCTGCTTTCAATGCGATCTCCTACCGGACAGAGGAGATACAAACGATTGGAGGAACGGGACTGGCTTCGCGGCTCAGCGATTTTGACGGAGAAGTGTTCTCGACAGCAAGGAATAATGCCGATCATGAGATCGAAACTTATGAAGAGGTGGGAAATACGGCATATATCACGTTTGACTCTTTTGATATCCTGAAAGGAGCGTCGGAGTATTACGAAGGAGAAACAGAATTCGAGACGGATCCGGCAGTCGAACCCTTTGATACGGTGGCACTGCTCCTCTATGCACACAAGCAGATCACCAGAGAGAACAGCCCTATAGAGAACGTAGTCATCGACCTGAGCCTGAACGG